>CAYMRT010000245.1:0-3204 GCA_964392885.1 uncultured Desulfobacterales bacterium
AATTGTGCTTCCAAGTGGCACTATCACACCAGTTGGCATGATGCCTAAGATAAGGACCGTAAGGGTAGTAGGCATACAAACCATGGGTATGTATGAATATGACTTATCTCTTGCATTTATGCCAATAGAGGCTGCTCAAAAACTTCTTGGCCTTTACAATAAAGTTCATGCCTTTGAAGTAAAAGTATCTGATATTTATGAAACAAAAAGACTTGCAAATGCCATCATGGCAGTTCTAGGCTACCCATTTTGGATAATGGATTGGCAACAGATGAGCAGAAATTTATTCTCAGCTATGGAGCTAGAAAAGTTTGCCATGTTTTTGGTGCTTACTTTAATTGTGTTAGTTGCGGCCTTTAATATAATTAGCACATTGTCAATGATGGTAATGGAAAAAAAGGCAGACATTGCAATATTAAAGGCAATGGGAGCTACAAACATACAAATTTTAAGGCTCTTTATGCTCTACGGAGCAATAATTGGTTTTGTGGGTACTGCCTTGGGAGTGGCTGGAGGAATAGGCATATGTAAACTCCTTGAAAAGTACAAGTTCATAAAGATACCAAAAGAGGTTTACTACACAGATAGCATACCGATACTATTATACACATCAGATGTCATATTGATAGCAACTTCAGCGCTTTTAATATGCCTTTTGGCAACTATTTATCCTGCAAAACAGGCAGCAAAAGTAGATCCCTCAAAGATACTTAGGAATGCATAAGCTTAAAGTCTGCCTTGGAAAAAAACTAAGTCTATCTAAAAAAATAAGATGTATTGACCTTAAGTATGATTGGGATAACTTTTCCATAGAAGAAAAGTCTCTTCTTTTAAAGGCAGAAAAGGTCTATTTTCCAACTATACATTATTGTCATCTCTTCCATGCGTTAAAAAAGGCTATATATCCCAGTCTGAATTCATACGCGCTTCTTGGAGACAAGATAAAGCAAACCTTACTTTTTAAGGCCTTAGAGGTGCCCCATCCTGTAACTTCATTTTTTCTTGGACATGATAGAAAAAAAAAGATTCTCTCCAAGTTTGCTTTTCCTTTTATTGCAAAGATGCCAAAAGGTTCCTCTATGGGATTAGGGGTATATCTGATAAAGGATGAAAAAGGATTGGACAGATATCTATCGCAGACAACTGTTGCCTATATTCAGGAATATCTTGAAGTAAATAGAGATATAAGGGTGGTGATCTTAGGGAAAGAAGTTGTTCTTTCTTATTGGAAAGAGGCAAAAAAGGGGGAATTTCGCACAAACATAGCAAGAGGAGGTAAGATAAATTTTGAAAAAGTGCCTGATGATGCCATTGATCTCTGCCTTTTTGTTTCAAAAAAGGCCGGCATAGATCATGCCGGTTTTGATGTAATAATGACCAATAGTGGCCCCTTTATTATCGAAGTAAATATTAACTTTGGAAAAGAGGGGTTTAGAGAAAAGGGCCTTAGCTATAAAAAGATTCTTGCCAAATTGGCTGACGTTGGAAGAATTTAATCCTTTCGAAAATTTCATTTATATCTATTGTTAAAAAATTACCTTCTCTCATTAAAAACCTTCCATCAACCATTACATCTGTCACATCTCCTGCCTTTGCGGCATAGACGATTTGAGAAATGGGATTAAAACAGGGTCTAAGGTGAGGTTTGTTGAGATCCACTACAAAAAGGTCTGCCTTTGCTCCTTTTTTTAAATGTCCAAGATCTTCTCTTCCAAGTGCCTTTGCTCCTGCTTCAGTGGCCATGAAAAAGACATCTTCTGCAGAAATTATGGCAGGATCAAGGTTTTTGCCCTTTGAAAGCTTTGCAGCCATATCCATTTCGCATAGCATGTCAAGATCGTTGTTGCTTGCTGCACCGTCTGTGCCAAGACATACGTTTATTTTGTTTATAATTAACTCCTTTACAGGGCTTATCCCTGATCCAAGCTTTAGGTTGCTTTCTGGACAATGGACAACAGTTACATCTTTTTCTGCTAAAAAATCAAGGTCTTTATTTGTTAGCCAAACGCAGTGCACCGCAATCAAGTCTCTATTTAACATGTTGAGTTCATTTAAATATTCTACTGGGGTAATGCCTCTTTTATTTAAAAATTCTTCGTATTCCCACTTTGTTTCAGACAAGTGTATTACAAGCTTAATGCCAAGTTTTTTTGAAAGATCGCGGGCTTGAAGCAAAAGCTCCTTTTTGCAAGTGTATGGAGTATGAGGGCAAACTGTAAAGCTAATTCTTGGATGATCTTTGAATGTGTCAGCAAGTTCTTCTGTCTCTTTTAGAACCTCTTTCGCATTTTTGAATGAAGGAGTTGGAAAGTCAAGGATCCCTTCACCCAAGTACGCCCTTATTCCAACTTTATCAACTACTTTTGCTATGGTTCTTTCAAAAAAATACATATCTACAAATGTAGTTGTGCCACTTTTTAACATCTCTGCACAAGAAAGTGTCGTGGCAAGCTCAACTACATTGCTATTTAGCTTTGCCTCAGCAGGAAATATATATTTTTCAAGCCAAGTTTTTAGAGGAAGATCGTCTGCCAAGCCTCTAAAAAGCACCATTGGTGCATGAGTATGGGCATTTATGAGCCCAGGAGCTATTATTGCATTGGATCTATTTACGATTTTTGCCCCTTGGTAGCTTTTAAGGATTTCTATATCTTTCCCCCAATCAACGACTCGGTCTTTTTCAATGACAATTGCCCCATTTTTAATAAAAGGCAATTTTGCAGATATAACAAGATATTCTGCGGTTAAGATGAGTAGATCGTTATTTATTTCCATCATATTCTGTTAAAAAGCCGACAATAAGTTTTTCAAGTTTTTTTTCAGCCTTTTGCGCCTGTTCAATAACGTCTTCAATCAAAATAGGTGTAAAATCATCTGGGTTATTGACATTTGCAATAACACTTATGCCAAGCACTTTCATGCCTGAGTGTACAGCAACTATTACCTCTGGAACAAGAGACATTGCAACAGCATCGGCACCAATAAGTCTTAAATACCTTGTTTCTGCAGGAGTCTCTAACTGCGGACCAGGAACACATACAAATACCCCTTCTCTAAGAACTATGCCGCTACTTGCTCCAACTTTTCTTGCCAGCTCTATCATGTTGCTGCTATATGCCTTTGACATATCAGGAAACCTTGGCCCCCATTTATCGACATTTTCCCCTCTAAGAGGGCTTTCTGGAATTAGATTGATGTGATCTT
>CAYMRT010000246.1:0-16157 GCA_964392885.1 uncultured Desulfobacterales bacterium
TTAAATAAATAAGACAAAAAGGAGTTAAAAAATGAAAAAGTTAACATTAGTTTTTTTAACTTGTACATTTTTAGGTTTTTTTATGGTGAGTGTAGTTGGTGCAGGTTTTGTTTCTGAGATAGGTAATATGGTTAAGGAAGATGCAAAACAGGCTGCAGCTCAAGAAGGTCAGAAGATTGTTGACAAAAGTGTCGAGCATGCCAAAGCAAAGGCATTAAATGCTACAACTGAAAATCCTGGTGCAGTTGCTGAGAAGGTACAAAAGGCACAAGAAGTTAAGGAAAAGGCAGAGGAAACTAAGCACAATGCGGAAAAAATGCATGAGATGGGAAGCCACGAAATGAAAAAATGGAAAGATATGTATCATCACGGTGAATAAAACAACAAGGCTCTTCTCTCTTGGCCTTATAGGTCAGGGGGGAAGAGCAACATTAAATATCAACCCACCCAAATCTTAAAATATTTTCTCTAGGCTTTGCCTCTTTTACTTTTACTTCAATTTCTTGATCAGGTCTAATTTCCATCCCTGCAGGAATTGGTAGTTCAAAGGTTGTTAGCGTATCTTGTAAAACTGCAGTAAGGCGTCTTTCTGATACCTCTATTACCCAGGCTTTAAGGACGTCTGCTTTTCTTGATTCAAAGTACTTTATGAGCCAGTATCTAATTGTACCTTGATTTACCTGGGCTGCAGCACTGAGACCTTGTTTTAGATAAGGTAAAAGGTCTTCTATTTCCTTTTTGGTGTGCAAAGGAGTGCCATGGAGTAAATAGGAAGAAATTTGTTGTTGTACAATAAGATCCAGCGCTCGTCTAAGAGGAGAGGTGACAGTTGTATAATACGGAAGACCAAGACCTGCATGAGGTTCAGGCTCTGTGCTTAAAACTCCCCTGCTAATAAGTCGTCTTTGCCTAATATTTGGCAAAAGAGCAGTTTCATCTCCTGAAATTATATTATCCCTTGGAGGCGGCTGACTTCTAAAAAGTCCTGGTATCTCTTTTTCTTTTAAAAATTTGGCAGCAACGCTATTTGCTAAAATCATGGATTCTGCCACCAAAAAGCGTGCAGGCCCTGGAGTGACTAGGTTTACATGAACTTGTCCATTTTCATCAATGGAGATATTAAGTTCGGGTATAGGAAGAGGCAATGCACCCTTTTCAATTCTTGCTGCTTGGAGTGCCTTGCATAGTTTGTAGAGTTCATACCATTTTTCTTTTAAGTCAATGGCCGTATCTACTTCTTGATAACTAAGCCGTCTGGTGACTTTTATAACACTTGGAATTATTTGCGTAGCTTGAATATGCCCTAAATGATCAACTGTTATCATAAAAGATAGAGCACGTCTTAATTTGCCTTCATGAAGACTCCAAGCCTCATGAGAGAGACATTCAGGGATCATTGGTATTTGCTGTTCTGGTAAGTAGATTGTTGTAGCTCTTGATATGGCATCTTTAAATAGAGGTGTGTTAGGAGCAATTTTAAGCCCGATATCTGTTATATGTATGCCTATTTCATAGCCTGTGGGGATTTTTTCAAAGCTTATAGCATCGTCAAGGTCTCTGCTTTCAGAACTATCTATTGTAAATACATCCAGATCAGTAAGATCCTGTCTGCCCTTTTCAAATACTACGTTTTCTTCTTCTTTGCTTAGTTGAACAGCCTGGTCTAAAACATCCTGCGGGAATTCTACTTCAATTTCATGTCGTAATATTTCAAGGTTTTCATCCTCGTGCCATATTCCAGCCCTTACCAATGTCTCAAAAGGAGATAGCTTGCCAGAAAGTCCAGTTTGCCTAAATAAGATATTCACTTCTTGATAAAATTGTGACTCATCTCCCTTAATACACACGTCTTTAATGGCATGGATCCAGTACTGTTTTTCCTCTTCATTTATGTTTTCGCCTTTTTCCTTATTCCATAAGGCCTCAAGCCATCTTCCTCCTGCAATAAGTTTTTTTAGCCGTTCTGCTTCTTTTTTTCTCTGCTCAAGAAGTTTTTCAACTACAAGTCTGTTTAGTACAAGTATTTTCCCCTCTCTATACTTAAAATATGTGTGGTCATTAATTACAGCTCGGATAAGAGCTGCTACATGATCAGGGGTGATTGATTCATTAAAAGCTAAACCTGCAAGTTCTTCTGGTTCCCAGTAATCTTCCTCTTCTACTGTCAGCTCCCAAAGCTCAGGAATGTTAACTTTCTCTGCAAGTTCTTGTCTTTTATTATCTATTGCTTTTAGCTCCTGGATTATCTGATGGCGGCTATTGCTTTTTATTGCTTGCGGAGATATGTGTATGAATCTGCTCTTAGAAATATTTATTTCCTTTCCATTTAAAGTTAGACAGTGATATCTATTCCCTTTTTTTTCTAAAACTATAGAAGGGATAAACCGTTGACTCTCTATAAATTCAACTACTTGCCCTCCTTTTAGGTCCATAGCTTCTTTAAAACCTTATGGTAACACCTTTTTGAGTTGTTCTACTGCCTGCCTAATGCCATATGATGCTAACTCCTCTGCAGTGACCCATCTCATTCCTTCCGTTTTATAAAAACGCCAATTAAAAAGGTTTTCAGTAAGTGCTTGTTGTGTTTCATCAAAACTGTATCTCCATAGAACCCTTCCATCAGAAACACGCACTAATATTAGAGAAAAGGCAACTGAAGCAGGAGTTTTGGCAGAATATGCAGACCCCACCCTTTCTCTAAATCTATATAATTTTCCATACAATATGGCATCTGCATCAAGGTCTTTGCCAAACTCTTTAAGAATTCTAAGTTGAGAAGAGTTTATTTTTCTTTGCAAAATATTACTCAAAAGTCCAAGACATTGGCCTTGGCTAACAGGTTTAAATCTATGGTCAGACAAGAGCAGAGAATATAAAATATCTGTAACTTTTTGTGCCGCTTCTGGAGTAACATAACTGCTCGTATAGATAGACTTGCCGCTAATATTGCATGTTGGCCGTTCAGAGGCAGGTTTGGTTGACGCCCTATCCATAGGAAGAACTGCAATTTTTTCAAGTGGAGGAAGTTTTTGAAGGCGATATCCACTTTTTTGCCCAATACAGCCAGAAAGTGCAATTAATAAAAAGAATATGGCAATTTTTGTAATTTTCTTTTTAAACATCTGGCACGGTCCTCCAACTTAGTTTTAAAGCAGTCCTTTACTAGAAGGCACTCCTTTAATCTCTTTATTCAACTTAGTTGCCTGATTTAAGGATCTACCAAAGGCCTTAAAAATGGCCTCTGCTATATGATGACTATTTTTTCCGTACCTTACATTAATATGAAGAGTTATGCCACTGTTAACCACAATTGCTCTAAAAAACTCTTCTATAAGTTCAGTATCAAAGGCACCTATTTTCTCTGTTGGAAACTTGCAATTAAAGACTAGATAAGGCCTGTTGCAAAAATCTATCACAACTTCGCAAAGTGCCTCTTCCATAGGAAGAGTTTGTACTCCGTAACGGTTGATTCCGGTTAAATTGTTCATTGCTCGCGATATGGCAAGACCTAAAGTAATCCCAATATCTTCAACTGTATGATGATAGTCCACATGGAGGTCTCCCCTAGCTAAGACCTCCAAATCAAATAATCCATGGGTTGCAAATAAGGTAAGCATATGATCTAAGAAGCCTATCCCAGTTGCTATTTTTGCCTTGCCTTTGCCGTCAATATTAAATTTTACTGTAATTTCTGTTTCTTTTGTTGTTCTTTGTACCTCTGAGTTTCTCATGATTTACTCCAATTAAAATTTTAAGCCCTTGATGCAATAAGCCGATTCATAATCTGAATGGCAATTTATTTAAAGTAACAGTTGATTTGGAGAGCAACAATATTTTGGCACGAAGAAAAAAGAAAAAATTACCAGAAATTGGTCCAGTAGTTGAGGCACTAAAAAAGGAATTTCCTGTAGAGCTTTTTAAGCTTCAGGAAATTCCGAATGCTGTAACTTGGGCTGAACGTGGTAATATAGCCATTCATGAAAATTACCATTCAAGACGTAAGCAGTCATATCATGTAATAAGTGGCAACAAAGATAACTTAGTGCGTTTTTGTAATCGATTAGGAATAGATCCAAACGATATAAAGGCATCAGAATTTTATCGCTTTTGGCACCTAACGTGGTATCCAAACGGAAATGAAGATTCCGACCTACCTCCCACTTCAAAAAATTATGGCCTTACATATATCCATCCGTTACGTTGAAGGTCGTAGAGTGCTCTAATTGCAGCAGGTACTGTTTTAAAAATTTCTGGAAGTCGTGTTTTGGGTATATCAAAGGCCTTAAGAGAGTTTTCGCATAAATAAATTTCCCCACCATCTAATACTAATTGCTTTAAGTTATCAAAAAGCTCTCTATCGCATTTTGTGCATCTGGTTACCGAGTCGCCATTTGCTATAATTTTTACTTTCAGGGTTTCGTCTTCCTTTTTCGTTTTTAAAAAATTAATGGCATTTTTTACTCCTATGTCCCACCGTTCTTTTTGGGCAACGTGGATAAGAAGTTTTAGCTCATTTGCCATCTTATTTTACCTCCTTAAAAATTTGGCTATAATGTTGGTGCTAATATACTTATAAAGCTTTTTTTCACAAGGCAAACATTAACTTAGGAGAGTAATAAGCTTATGAAATATGGAGAAGAAGAAATTAAAAAAGCAAGGCTTGAGCCTTGGCCTAACCCTACGCCAGAAAGAGATTATTTAATTGAAATCACATTTCCAGAGTTTACATGTTTGTGTCCCCGATCAGGTTATCCTGATTTTGCAAAGATTCATATTAAGTACATTCCAGACCAGTTAATAGTAGAGTTAAAATCTCTTAAGCTATACCTAAATAGTTTCAGAGATAGGTACATATCTCATGAGGAGGCGACAAATATTATATTTAATGACTTGGAAGAAATATTAAAGCCAAGGTCTTTAAAGGTAATAGGAGATTTCCATCCTAGAGGCAATGTGCATACCGTTATCACTGTAGATAGTGAGTTTAAGTCTAGGAATTTAAGATAGATTCTACCTTTTCCTCAAGTTCGTGTTTGTCAATAGGTTTAACACAGTACTCTTTAGCACCTAATGCCAGTGCCTGTCGAGCTGTATCAATTGTTGGATATCCTGTTAACATCATGCATTTGATATCAGGGTTGGCTTTTTTTATTTCTTCAAGTACCTCAACTCCAGTCATTTTTTTTAACTTTATGTCTAATATTGCAAGATCAACATTATTTTTTTTTACAAAGTTTATTGCCTCTTCCTCTTCAGTAAAGGGAAATACCTCATGCCCCTTTTTTTCCAAAATTTTTTTAATTAGTATTCCAGCATCTATCACGTCATCTAATACAAGAATTTTTGACATAAGGTCATCCTTTATTTTTTATTAAATTAATTTTTAAAAATTATATTTATGTTTATTTCATTAAGATGGTTTAATGTCAACATGTTTCAAGTAAGTGATTTTTTTCATTAATATTTCTTCCATCTCATCGATTTTTGCTCCAACGGTTCTTGTTACTCTATTTGCAAATGCAGCGCAAAACTGTAAAAAATCGCCAAAATCATGAACTGCTTCAAAATCTTCCCGAAGGCTATCTTCCATTTCTCTAACTAGTAAATATCCATTTAGTTCTACTTCAGCTCTTACATAATGAGAGTCAGGTGTAATGATAATCATTCGTATATCTTTAATTTCTTCAACAAGAGGAAATTTTTCTATCTCTTTTCTAACTTCTTTTTGGAGCTCTTCAGGCGAGGCACGTTCAATAAGATATTCAAGATTTTCCTTAATCAAGATAATTGCAATTACACCTAGTATTATTCCAACTATAATCGATCCTATAGAGTCCCAATAAAGTTCACCTGTAAATCTCGTAAGAACAATGGCAATTGCAGCGATTAAAAGGCCTAAAAGTGCCGCTCCATCTTCCAAAAGTACAGCTAAATTTGCAGTATCTCCTTTTTTGTGTTGTTGTGTTGCAACATAAAAAGAGTAACCTTCAGCAATAAAGGCAAAACCCAATACTGCAAATGTCCATTCATTAATCTCTGGCCTGTGTTTGTGAATTAGAGTAATTATCCCATGATATATAGTAACACCTGCACCAACAAAAAATATTCCACAGGCAGATATAAGACCCCATACAAATCTTTCTTGTCCTCTGCCAAATGGATGCTCTTTTGAAGGTCCTATTTTGCTCCTCATTAAACCTACAAGAAGCAATGCCTGATTGGCCGTATCTGCTGCAGAATGGATAGCCTCTGCAAGCATTGATGCACTGCCACCTAAAAAACCTATAATAAACTTTAAAATACATACAGTAAGATTGGCGAATATGGCCACTTTAACAGAATGCATTTCCTCACCTGTCGTGTATTTTTTAAGTCTTAAAATTAACTTGCCTGCCTATTTTTTCATGTGAAAGGCACTACCTTTAGATGTCCAATCAAATGGCTCAAATGGCCCTGTAATTAAAACAATTTTTTTCTGTTTGCCACCTTTATCCTTTCTCAAAACTGTAATTTCTGCAGTTTGCCCTTTTTCTTTGAAAAAAAGTTCAAGCTTTAACTCATAGATATTATTAACTTTATTGCCATCTATAGCCACTATCGTATCTCCTGGTTGGATTTTGGCTTTACTGGCTGGACTTCCTGGTACCACCTTTTCGACTAGAAGTTTTTTATCTCCGCCAAGCAAAACGCCAAGCTTTGCCAAAAAAGGTTCCTTAAGTTTGGGAGTGTTGAGAAAAAAATCTGCTTTTTGAGGAGAGATTTCTTTTTGATTAAATAATACTATAGCTTGAGATATGCTTTTAAGGCGCCTTTTTACCCTTGAAGGAATTCCATAGCCAAACTCAACATGACCTCCTCCTACAATTACAATCATCTGATACTCAGGATTAGACTCTAAGAATCGGCTTATACTTAGAGCCATGGTTTCATCCCAGGCAATTTGAGCCTCAAAAAAGTTATCAAAATCTTTAAGTGCTTCTTGCTTGTGATTTTTATATATCTCCTTTAAGAGCTCTCGATAAGTTATATTTTCTAAATCGAGTTCAACGGGAAGTTCCTGCCTTTCTTTTTTAGAAAGACCTTTTAAACCAGATCTTGCAATCTTCTTTGAAATTTCAGCCTGTAAGTTGATGGCAACAATTGGAATCCCATTTTTTTTGCAAAATTCTATTATTGGCCTGTAAAAGTGATAATTAAAGCTCCATCTTTTAAAATACTCTGTTTCTTTTAAAAAAGTTTTTTCATCAATGTTGCCAGCTAAGTATTCATTAATAACCTTTTGAAAAGGTCTTTGAAACATCTCCATGCCAACTGCCACTTTGTTATGCTTGCTAAGCCCCTTAATAATTTCAAACTGTGCCTTGTGTATGCCCATCTCGTCGTGTTTTTCACCGAGGTACACCACCTTTGGAAATTTTAGGGCATTTATTATCTGATACTTATCCATTATAGCTTGAGATGATATGCCACTAAGCCCTTGTTGTAGATTAAAAGGTATTCCAGATTCATAGGTTGGCTCTTTTTTTTCTTTAAGCTCTCCACTTTCGAACCTTAAGTAGTTGTATTGTCCATAATGGGGAAGCTTATAAATCACTTTAACTGTTTCCATTTCAGATGTACTTAGGACATGGGCGGTAACATGAGTAGGATTTACAGGATTTTTTTGGATTTTGATGACAAATCCTTTCTTAGGTAGAGAAAGCTTTCCTGCAAATTGTTCAAGCCTGCCTTTTACTTTTCCTAAGATTATGAAATCAGCTTTTTTTAAGAATGAATGTTTTAATTTTTTTCTTTCTATTTCCTCAAAGCCTTTTTTCCTTAAAAAGGAGATTAACGGTAGATAAATTTTGCGTTCTTTTTTGTCAGGCAGGACTAAAAATTTTTTCTCAGATCCAAAGAGTCGTGAAAGATTAGGCGGAAATTCTGTTTTATCTAAGTCTCTCATAATTTCAAAGTCAGGGTCTAGTCTTACAATAAGAGGAACTTCATTTAAGTGCAGCTTTATATCTTGCTCTTTTTTATTTAGGATAATAAAAAATTTTTCTTTTCCAGTCTTTGAGTAAACTACTACAGGACAAAAGAGTTCGTAGGGTTTTTCTTGTATTTGATTAATTTTTAAAGTTAATTCATATAGGCCATTTTCTTTTTTAGAATATATGGCACCATTTGTTGTAATTTGGGGAATATCTTTCCTGTTTAGCCATTGTTCAAAGAAATTTGCAAGTTTTATGTTAGGGGCAGTTTTTTCAAATTCTTTTTGAATATCCATCCAAGATGCATGTTTAAATCTATATTTTATAGAAAAGTTAGATATTGCCTTAAAAAAGGTTTTGTCTCCGAGTGTTGTTCTTAGCATATGAAAGATCATTGCACACTTTCCATATCCTATTGCCTTTGATACTCGATTGTTTCTAGATTGAAATTTAGATAAGCAAAAAGAATTCTGTGGATGAACATAGCTCTTATAATCTGAGAGGATTTGATGGCGATATTTACTTCCCTTTCCGCTTTTTTCTTCCAAAATGTAATCAGCCAAATAAGTAGTGAGCCCCTCAGACCAGTTACCATGTTTATAGTCAACATATACGCTATTTCCAAACCATGAGTGAAGAAATTCGTGTGGAAGCGATGTTTTTTCAATAAAAGGCTTGTCTATTATTTGAGAACCAATAAGGGTAATCGTCGGAAGGGCAAGCCCTGACGGGAGCCTGTTTTCAATAACCTGAAATCTCTTGAAGGGATATTGAGAAATAAGCCTTTCATAAAAATTTAAGCAAAAACTTAGACGATTTAAAAGTTTTTGGGCAAGTTTTTTTTCATCTTTCAATAAGTAAACAATTAACTCTACATTGTTTGTTGTTGTTTTAAATTGAAGAAAAGGTCCAACTATCAGATTGACACAAGGTCTAGCATGATCAAATATGAATGTTGTGGTTTTGTGGTTGTCATTTTCTTTTTCTAAAATTGTATCGGCTTCTGATATGGCAGTAAGTTTCCGAGGATATTTAAGAGTGAGTCTATAAGAGGCAAGCCCTCTTATTTTAGGATGCCAATCTTTTAAAAGCAAAATAAAATCGTTACTCCAATAATTTCCTCCTAAAAACTCTTGAAAGGTGCCTTTAGAGCTATTTTGAATATTTGCTTCAAAGCCTATCTCTATTTTTTTATTTCCAAGATAAATCCTTTGAGGGAGGATAAGTGTGCCTTTTTCTATCTTAAAGGCTAGCTTTTTTCCGTCATTTGTCTTAATTGAGGTAATATTTAAGTTTGTTACATCAAGAAGACCTTTTGCAATTGGCTCCCAATTTAAGACGGCAATACCTTTTATCTTTTTTGTGTTTTGATCTAGCTGGCAGTTAAGATACATTTGTGACGTGGCATTTGCCTGCTCAATAGCTAATAATATAAAACAAAATAAGGCCAGATTTATTAAAGTTAACTTCATAAACAAGACTCCTATGTACAATTTTTATTTATAAATCCACCAAAAAAAGCATGTTGCGATAATTACACTAACTATCCTTAGAAGTTGTCCTGAAATTAAAAGCAAGATCCCTGTTTTTGGTGTAAAAATTCCTAGATACCGTGGAAGTTGATGTCTGAGTGCTCTTACAGGCGTTGCTATTATATTGCCAAAAACAAGGGCCATAACTGTTTCTTTAATGGATAGTATTCCTTCTTGTAACATGGCTCCTGCTGCTGCAGCTCCAGCAGAAAACTCTGCTACAATGCTAAAGACTACAACAGAAACTCCTTCGACAGGGAAAAGATTAGTTTTTATCAAATAAGCACTAACTTCTTGAAGGTAGTTAAAGAATCCATAGACCCTTAACAGTACAACAAGTATATAAATAGGAATGGTATAAGTAGCAATGGACAACAGCCTTTTGGTCAAATATTTTTTGAATATTTTTAAAGTATCTCTTTGCTTCTTTTTAACGTTTGATTTGCGTATGTCCACATCGTTCTTTTCTTCTTTGGCAAGAATTGTTCTTCCTAAAAAAATTACAAAAATGGTTCTAATAAGGGCAGCAATAAAGGTTATGGCCATATATAAAAGCCCTGCCTGTTGTGTTAGTGGAACAATAATGGCAAAGGTTACAGGAAGGTGTAAAAAATAAGATGGAAGCCCAACATTTAAAAGGGCACATATGAACATCTCTTTTTGAGTGATTTTCCCTTCTTTATAAGCGTTCCAAATTATTGTGCTTGCAGCAATTCCAGACAAAAAAGCCGTTGTAAATGCGGTTCCGCTCCAATCACTAAGCCTTCCCATCTTCATGATGGGGCGAGATAAAGTGGCAACAAGCCTTGACCAACCTTTTGCTTCAATAAGGGCGCTTAAAAAAAGAGTTATAGCCATTATGGAAATAAGACGAAATAGGGGCCATAAAACCTTTTTAAGCAAAAATATAAGATCAAAGTCTGTTTTTATAAGAAGGACAATCAGAAGAACAGTAGCAATAAGATACCAAATAATATTCTTGATTGTTTTTGTCCTTTTTTTTCCCTGCGTATGCATAGGTGAGTTAATTTAAGAGGCTTTTTCATTAAGCGAAAGAAAAAAATAAAAACTTCTTTACATATCTGTATTCTTGCTGAATACTTTTTGAGCCCTATGGAAATCTTAATTGTTCAGCCAACACACTTTGAAAGACCATTTAGTAAAAAGCTTTTTAAGACAAAGGCAAGGGCCCTTGTGCCCCTTACTTTGCCGTATCTTGCAGCCCTTATACCTAAAGGTCATAAAATAACTCTTGTAGATGAGCAGATAGAGGATATTGATTTTAGTAAACACTATGACTGTGTTCTTATAACTTCGACTATTCTGACTTCTTTTAGGGCATATGAAATTGCAGATTATTTTAGAGATAAGAACGTTCCAGTAATTATTGGAGGGCCGCACTGTACATTTTATAGTGACGAAGTACTTGAACATGCAGATGCAGTGGTTATAGGAGAAGGGGAGACTCAGGTTCCGCAGGTTATTTCAGATATTGAAACTGGAAAACTTAAAAGGATTTATAGGGCTAAAGAGCTTCATCATCTACGAGGCCTCCCTTTTCCAAGATACGATCTTTTAAGCCCTAAAATATTTTCAAGATTTCCTACTTATTCTATTCAAACTACAAGAGGTTGTCCTTATAGATGTGAATTTTGTGCAGAAAGATATCACTTAGGAGAAAAATATAGGCTACGTCCAGTGGATGAGGTGATAGAAGAGATAAAGTTTACAAGATGCAAACAAATATTTTTTGCAGATAGCACTTTTGCAGGAAATCGTTCCCGCACAATGGAGCTTATGGAAAAGCTTATACCTTTGAAAATTAGATGGTCAACTCTTTGGAATACATTTAGATGCCTTGATAGAGAGTTTATGGAGCTTGCAAAAAAAAGCGGACTCTTACACATAAACATGGGAGTAGAAAGTATAAAGAAAGAGACCTTAAAAACCATGAATAAAAAGACTACTCCTGCAGATAGGCTGGAAGAGGTAGTAAAGATACTGCGAGACTTAGGCATAAGCTTTTCATTTAATCTCATATTTGGATGGGATACAGATAGGCTTGAAGATTTTGATGCTACCCTTGAATTTTTAATAAAAAATAAGGTCCATGTTGCTTTTTTTAATGTCTTTTCTCCTCATAAGGGAACAAAACTTTATGATGAATACCTAAAGGCAGGAAGACTTAGAGATCCTTATAATATGGGAAGATGGCCTGGAATAATAGCAGAAATATACCCTAAAAATTATTCTCCGGAAGAACTTGAAGAAAATGTTCTTCGGCTTTACAGAGAATTTTATTCTTGGCCATCAATGCTAAAAAGACTTCCACTGCCCATTACAAAGGCTTACATTGCTTCATGGTTTATGAATATTCAGGAAAGGAAACTGTATAAAGGGAATACGCATAGGGCAAATTTTGATGGGATTTAATCTAAAAATCTGTTATTATAAAATTAATATTTAAAAGGAGTGGATTTTATGGGTAAACTCTTACCCTTTAAAAAAGGGTTAAGACTTTCAAAAACTCATCCAAGAAGGCTTGAAAAGATAAAAGAAGAGTTACTTTTATATCATGGCATTGATTTAGATAAGCTCATTTCTTCAGAGCCAGCATCCAGTTTAACCATAGAGGAGTTCGAGTTTCTTACCGACAAGATATTAGAGACAATAGACATCTTTTGTGAAGAATATCCTCATGCAACTGTACATGATATTTTATATACCCTCGAAAATGTAAAAGATATAATTAAAGATAGTGTTGAAGACGAGTGATCTAATTAACTGGAGTTACCTCAATTTTTTTTGCCTCTTCATGCCGTAGGCTCACATGATATCCTTTTACTAAATATTCAACTGGGTCTTTTAGTGGTGCAAATTTTACCACTTCAACTTCAGCTCCAGCAATAAAGCCCATCTCAAGAAGTCTTTTTTTAAAAGGACCTTGTGCATTTATTCTTACCACTACACACTTGTCACCTGTTCTAAGGTCATCTAAGGTCATAGTCTTTCAAGTATCCACAAGTAAAAATTGTCATAAAATAACACCCCTTGTCACACTTAACAACTTTTAGCTATTATTAGTTAAGAATCCTTTTAGGAGAGAAGAATGGCAAAAATTGCAGTGGGTGGCTCTAGAAGTATAAATTCATACCAACTTGTAAAGGAAATATTAGATAATTTGCTCATGCCAGAAGATATAATACTTTCAGGCAATGCACCTGGAGCAGATAGGCTTGGTGAACGTTATGCACAGGAAAATGGCTTAGAGTATAAGATTATTCCATCTGAGTGGGACAAACATGGGCTGAAGGCAACAATGATGAGAAATGAAGTACTATTAAAGGCGGCAGATTGTATAATAGTTTTTTGGGATGGTGAATCAGAAGGCTCAAAACATATGCTTGAGATTGCTAAAAGATCAAAAAAATTATTGGCTGAGGTTAGAACAGATGGTTTCTTAAAATTAGGGTTAAATCCGAGGAAATTTTAATGGTTTTTTGCCTGCTCTTGCCAAAAAAAGGAGCTTATTATCCCGTTTAAAGCCTTTTTTTGCTCGGTTTTAACATCTAGAAATTTAATGCCAAGCTGGTGGCTAAGGCCTAATGGTTTACACCAAACTACTTGGCCTTTTAGTTTTATTGGAGTAGATCCAGGAATAATGATATTTATTTTTGTGTTTGGTTCAATAGCTTTCCCACATTCCATACATACGCCGCTTTGGCTTATATTTAAGATAAAACTAGAGCATACCCAATCATCAGTGCTAAACGTACCTTCAAGAGTAATATTAATTCTCTCATATTGCCTTCGATCCTTTCCATTCATGGGTGACCTCTATAAGGAAAATATGTAAGTTTTAATTATGTCTTTATCTATTAATCGGAATCCAATAGTTTGTCTTAAATGCCAGACCCCATGTTGTGAATACGTTAAACATATGCCTTACCTTGGGGAAACTACTCTTGAATGTTTTGGTACTTTTTTGATTGGAGCCTTCCCTCCGTATAATCCTAAGAAGTTTGTAACAAATAATGTTTTTCATAGATTTATTGTTACAGAGTGGATTGTACCTGCTGAGCTTTCAAAATGTATTGCCTACTCTTCTAACAAACTGTGTAACATCTATGAAACTCGTCCCTTTTCTTGCCAGAATTTCCCTTTAATATCAAAAGATAAATTACATGAGTTTTGTCCGTATAAAGAAAATTTTTTGCACAACAAATTTTTGGACTCTTCTTTTGATGAAGAATTTTTAAGGCTTGATTTATCATTGAGTAAAGTCTTTTGTAGTAAGGGAGAGGAAGGTCTCAAAGATTTTATTTTTGAGGATAAGCCACTTACTCCTCCGCTTTTGTATAATAACTATTTAGCTCTTGTCCTTATTTTTTCTGGAGTTGATATAAGGCGTGCTTTTAAAAGGCAAATGGCATTGTTGCGATTTTTAAAAGGCAAAGGGCTTGAAAATATTACAGTAATAATACCTGGCACAGAGTATTGCTTGAGTGGAGCAACAGAAGGTTTAATGGCTAATTTGGAATATCTAATTTATAAAATAGAACATGAAAGGCTAATCCAGCAGTTAAGAACTGTTACTCAGAGCTTGTTAGACACATAAAAAGCCCTTCTAGAGTTAAATCTGGTTCAAGTGTGTCAATATATTTAGACTTTTTAAAAATAAGAGGAGAAAATCCACCTGTGGCAATAATTTTGGGTTTTTGCTTAAATTCTTTCATAAGGTTTTTGATTATATTATCTGTTAAACCTAAAAAGCCGTAAAAAATTCCAGACTTGATTGCTTCTTCAGTGCTTTTACCAATAGGAGAGACATTTTCAAAGTTAAATTTTATTAAAGGTAATTTTGATGTGCCAGTAGAGAGGGCAGTAATAGACATCAAAACCCCTGGTGCAATTGCTCCTCCAAGATATTCTCCATTTTCAGACACGCAGTCAAATGTTGTAGCTGTGCCAAAATCTATAATGATGCAAGATGTATTATATTTTTTATAGGCTGCTAGTGAATTTATTAGTCTGTCTGTACCAATTTCATGTGGTCTAGGATATGAAATTTTTATTAACTTAAGAGCAATGTTGTGGGCATTAATAGGTTTTACGTCCAAATAATTCCTTATAAAAAGGCTCCAATTATCAAAACATGGCGGTACCACACTTGAAATTATTGCCTTCTTAATGTCTGTAAAATCAATTCCATGAAATTTTAGAAAAAAATTTACTGTAGAGGCTAGCTCATCTTTAGTAGTATCTTTTCTCGTTGAAATACGCCATGAACGAATGAGTCCATTTCTATCAAAAAGCCCAATCACTGTATGGGTATTGCCAATATCTATACCAAGGTAGTATATATATGACTTCATGGGGTTCAGGAATAAATTTTAAAAATTTTGTATTTGGCTTGGTATAAATCTCTTTTTAGGTCTTGACAACCTAAAAGTTAGCAATTAATAAGAGCGAACCTTACTTTTGAGCCCCACATTCAGACCATTTTAAATGGTAGGATATGTGGTTAAGGCTTTTTTGCGTTTTTTAAAGGGATAAAAAAATAGGAGTTTGGAAACGTATGCCAACAATAAACCAGTTGGTCCGTAAGGGCAGAAAGAAGATCAAGAAAAAGACCAAGGCACCAGCATTAGAGTCGTGTCCACAAAAGCGCGGGGTGTGTACCCGTGTTTATACAACTACGCCTAAAAAGCCTAATTCTGCTTTAAGAAAGGTTGCTCGTGTTAGACTAACAAACGGGATAGAAGTTACCTCCTACATACCAGGCATTGGTCATAATTTGCAGGAACACTCGGTAGTGCTAATAAGGGGTGGTCGTGTAAAGGATCTTCCTGGTGTGCGTTATCATATTATTAGGGGCACTTTAGATGCCCTTGGTGTTGAAGATCGTAAAAAAGCTAGGTCAAAATATGGAACAAAAAGGCCAAAGTAGTAGGTAGAGATTATGCCACGAAGAAGAGAAGTTCCAAAAAGAAAAATACAGCCAGATCCAAAATATAAGAGTGTGCTTGTGTCAAAGTTTATTAACGGCTTGATGGTTAAGGGTAAGAAAAACCTGGCTAGGCGCATTTTTTATCAAGCCATGGACATTGTAGAGTCTCGCACTAAAGAAGATCCAATTAAAATATTTGAGCAGGCTATGGAAAATGTAAAGCCGATTGTAGAGGTCCGGTCTCGCAGGGTTGGAGGTGCAACCTATCAGGTACCTGTTGAGGTTAGACCTGAGAGGCGTCGTGCACTCGCCATTAGATGGCTGGTTGGTTATGCTAAAAACCGTGGTGAAAAGAGTATGGCTGAAAGGCTCGCTGGTGAATTAATAGACGCTTTTAACAAAAGAGGTGGGGCTTTTAAGAAGAGAGAAGATACCCACAGGATGGCGGAGGCGAATAAGGCCTTTGCGCATTATCGCTGGTAATAAAAAGGGACAATTTTTGGAGGATATAGGTCATGAGCAAGCAGAAATTTGAGCGTAAGAAGCCGCATGTAAATGTAGGGACGATAGGTCACATAGACCATGGTAAGACCACGCTTACAGTCGCGATCACCAGGGTTTTATCTTTGAAGGGTTGGGCAGATTTTACGCCATTTGATGAGATAGATAAGGCTCCTGAAGAGAGGGAGAGAGGGATAACGA
>CAYMRT010000247.1:0-3406 GCA_964392885.1 uncultured Desulfobacterales bacterium
TTACTCTCACCGGTAATGTCTCTTGCTGTTTTGGCAAGCTTTAAAACGATTTCCTCTGTTACCCTTTGAATGGCAAGGGCCATGTCCATGTATGCCTGGGATATTTCAGTCTCAGGTTCCCTTTTGGGTATGCCAAAAAGGCGCTTCCATTTATTGTTGCGGCACATCTTCAGACCAGTGGCAAAATCAAAATATTCCATGTTGAGCAAAAATGAGCCATCTTGCCGTATGTCAATAAGCTCATCCTTAATGGCGGCTATGAACCTTCTGGTTCTGTCGGAATCATGTCCATAAGGCGCAAGGCCCATTAGTTTGTACTCGCCGCTGTTGACTTTAAAGCCGCAGTAATAGGTAAAGGCTGAATAAAGGAGTCCCAAGGAATGGGGAAAGTGGATTTCTTTAAGAATCTTTATCTCTTCACCTTGGCCCTTGGCGAGAGTAGTTGTTGCCCATTCTCCCACGCCGTCGATGGTTAAAATAGCAGCACTTTCAAAAGGACTGGGATAAAAAGCACTTGCCGCATGGGAGAGATGATGCTCGGAAAACAGAATTTGAGGAAGGCTTACCTCCTCTATTTTTTTAAGTTCTTCCTTAAGGAGCTTTTTCAAAAAGAGCTTTTCCTTTATCCATAGAGGAATTGCCATGGAAAAGCTCTTAAATCCCCGTGGAGCAAAGGCATGGTATGTCTCTATAAGTCGCTCAAAGGTGAGCAGGGGCTTGTCATAAAAAACTATGGCGGAAAGCTGAGATAAGCTCCTTCCAGAGTAGTCAAGGACAAATCTTATTGCATTGGCAGGAAAGGCGGGATCGTGCTTTTTTCTTGTAAACCGTTCCTCATGGGCGCCTGCCACTATTTCACCATCTTCTATAAGGCAAGCGGCACTATCATGGTAATATGCTGATATTCCAAGAATTGTTGTCATGATTTAGCCCTGATATTCAAAATATCTTTTCAAAGTCTTCTGGATGAAACTCCTTATTTCTCTGAATGAATACGCTGTCCCTACTCCTTTTCCATTGTGTGAGCATTAAAAGATCCTTTTTAAAAAGCTTCATTAAAAGGGCGGTTGGCAACACTACAACAAGATACAGTGCGCCCATAACCAGCGGATTTACAATCCTTGCTAAAACTGGCGAGAGATTAAACCAAATAAAAGCAAGAGGCTTAAAGAGTATTGGAACAAGAACTGCTGATAAAGCCAAAATCACAAAACAAGCACATAAAGTCTTGGTTGCTATTGCATCCGGGTTTAAAAAAAAGAAAAAAGACACTAAGGCTATTAGCATAAGTGCCGTTTCCAAACACTGCCGCCTTGAAATCTCTTTAAACTTCTTAAAGCCTGTATGTGACATAGATACTCCTGAATATTTTTTCAAAAAAGCTCCTTCAACTCCCCTATTCTTCTTTTGGTCTCTTTTATCAGGCAGTCAAGTTCGTCCTCTCTGCCGCCAGTACCGCTGTATTCATGATTGAAAAAGGCACATTTTTCATCCCGGTAATGACGCCACGCCTTTTGAATTTTCAAAAGACGCTTCTTACGCTTTGAAGATAGCATTTTAAGTGCCTTTTTAAACTCGCTTTCGAGATTTTTTTCCTGAAACTTCAACTCCTTTTCAAGGCACAAAAGAACCACAGCAGTCCCACCGCCACTTTCTTCAATGCACCTTTCAAAATTGTCTCCTGCGCTAACATAGACAGTTAACGTCAAGGCAAGAAACAAAGGCGAAAAGACAACTCCTTGCAGAAAGGAACGAACAAAACGTTTTTTCAACATTTTCACCCCAAAAAACTCCTTTAAAAAAAGTCAGCCACAGACCATCAAAACTTCTAAATATGGCACATAAAAGCCATAAACCATAAAACTTTCACCTTTTCAAGGCAAAATAAACAGTGTTAAAACAAACAAAAAATTATTTAACAAATTAAAAAATCATCAATTATTGTTGCTGAAAGATAATTGTGATAAAAAAGTATTGAGCTTTTATGTCGATTCATCTCTTTAAAACCGTTTTAAAGCTTATGGGAGTAAATTATGAAGATCAACTCCGCAATCCTGCCTTTCCTTTTGCTTTTCACATACTTGACATTCCTTAATCCACTGCCAGCATCATCACTTGATTCGGCACAAGATAAAATTGAAAGGGCTATTCGCCTTGAGCAGGCTGGAAGGCTCTTTGAAGCCCTGGAACTACTAAAAAAAATTCACAAAGAAACGTCTGATCCCGCAGTTTCAATTCACATACAGGAGATAAAAAAGAGCATAGAGCTTGCCAGAAAACTTAGAAAACAAGGGGCCTCACTACTGGCCAAAGGCTCTTATCATCAGGCATTAAACAAGTTTGAGCAAAGCTTGGAGCTTTTTTCAGATCCTAAACTCGAAGATTATATCGAAGACATAAAAATAAAGGCCTTTCTAAAAGGCATTGAAAAGGGAGGGGTTAACCAACAAGAATCTTTTGAAAAAGTATTGCTTTTTAACGGCAGGGATTATCAGAAATTTTTTAACAAAAAAGAAGGCTCTAAGGGAAGTTTTGACAAATTTTCAAAATTAAAAAACGGAATCCTTGAAATCACAATACCAGAAGGCCAAGGTTGGGCTGAAGCTGGTCTTAGGTCAAAGTCAAAGCTTTTTGACTTTTCAAGCTCAAATAAAAAATATTCTTATCGGCTTTTTTTTAAGTTCTCACCTTTAACAAAGCAGTTTTCAATTCTTGTTGGAAATATCGTGCGCATCACCTATGACTACGATTCCAAATTATTATCCATCTGGGATGGAGCATATTCAAGCTATTACCATCGCTGGAACAAGCTGAACGATGTCAAGTTGCAAACGGCTCCTTCAGAATTGGCAATTGCCCTTGAACCAAATGGATTTGTAAAAGTGAGCCTCCCAGGAGAAAGAGCCATTCAGCGAAGGCTCCTTTCCAAAAACTATAATTCTGACATGGATTTTTATATAGTTTCAAGAAACTTTAACACAGATAAACCAGCCCAACTTGGTCTTAGAGCCATCGTTTTTGAAAAAAGGCCCTTTAAAAAAGCTGAGCTTTCCAGTTTTGATTATGACAATGATTTTCAACCCTTGTTTCTTGGAGACCTTCACGGTCTTTGGGCTGAATATCCCCTTAATGACAAGTATTCCAAATTTGTAAGCTTTGATAAAGAAGGACTTAAGGTAGTCATTCCTGAAAATAACGGTAGCTCTGAAGCAGGGATACAAAGTTCTGAGCTTATCTGGCTTGATGAACTGGAAAATGGCGGC
This sequence comes from uncultured Desulfobacterales bacterium, assembly GCA_964392885.1. GTDB lineage: Bacteria > Desulfobacterota > Dissulfuribacteria > Dissulfuribacterales > QOAL01 > JAADCZ01. The sequence goes on from CAYMRT010000247.1 coordinate 3,264, forward strand.
AAAGTGGACATCATCATGGATTATCTTCCGGATAAGACTGATGGGATTGCCCTTGCACTCGATCACCGTCCTTACCCCTGGGGCATAGACAGTGATCATGTGGCCATTCAGTGGCACAGACAACAGGGAAGCAAAAACTCAAC
>CAYMRT010000248.1:0-8002 GCA_964392885.1 uncultured Desulfobacterales bacterium
TCTGTCGGACAGCTTGCAGCAGGAGTAGCTCATGAAATTAATACACCACTTGGAATAATATTAGGTTATACCCAACTCTTAGAAGAAGAGTTTGAAAACAATAAAGACGCCTATGAATCCTTAAAAATTATTGAAAAACAAACTAAAATTTGTAAGCGTATTGTGGCAGACCTTTTAAAATTTTCAAGATCAGGACATGAAGTTGGAACTGCAGAGCTTTCAATTAATGATTGCATCAATGATGTGCTTGCTGTTACAGAACATTCTTTAAATATGGATAGAATTTATGTTCATAAAAACTTATCTGAAAATTTGCCTCTTATTTACGGAAATAGAGAAAAACTGCGTCAGGTTATTATAAATCTAATTAATAATGCTCATCATGCAATTGGTACAGAAGGAATTATAGGTATTTGGACTGAATATGACAAAGAAAAGGACGAAATAAGAATAATTATAGGTGATACTGGTGAAGGTATTCCTCCTGAGATCCAACACAAAATTTTTGATCCTTTTTTTACAACTAAAAGCGTTGGAAAAGGTACAGGATTGGGGCTTTCCGTATCTTTTGGAATTGTAAAAGATCATGGTGGATATATTGAGGCTCAGTCTCCGCCACATGAGAAACGATTTGTCGATGCTGGAATGGAAACAGTTATGATCATTCATTTGCCAATAAAAAAGTAACAATTAAGTAATGAGTAAAGAGAACTTTGCATCCACTCATCCTAAACGTTCAAAATGGGGCAAAAAGGCCAAATATGTATGTCATGCATGCAAAAGGCAAATGCCTTTTTGCTGGAATTGTCCATGCGGTTTTCAGATTTGTGATGAATGCTTTAAAGAAAATATGTGGGGCCTCAGTAATGGTGCCACTTGGGTTTGTCCCGACTGTGGGAGAGTTAGAAGCTTTTAATAATGATTAATGCAAAAAACAATCACTGGCTTATACTTGGAGGGGCAAAGAGCGGGAAAAGTGCTTATGCACTTACACTTGCAGATAACCTTTTAAAAGAAAAGGATAATAGACTTTTTATTGCAACTTCAAAGGCCAATGATGAGGAAATGTTACAAAAAATTGAAATACACAAGAAAGAACGAGGACCTAAGTGGCGTACAATTGAAGAAGAGATTAATATTGGAGACGTTTTGAAAAAAGAGATTGGCAAATTTGATGTGGCAATTATTGATTGTATTACAATGTGGATTACCAACCTTCTTTTAACTTGTCCTGAAAAAATTGACCGGGAAATCGACTCTTTACTTAACGGGTTAGAACAATCAAAGGCTCCTGTAATATTAATATCAAATGAGGTTGGCCTTGGTATTGTTCCAGGGAACAAACTTTCAAGAAGGTTTAGAGAGGAACTTGGGATTGCCAATCAAAAGTTGGCCTCTTTATGTAAGAACGTAATATTTATGATGGCAGGTTTAGTTTTAAAAATGAAATAACATGATATGGAGTTAAATAAATTATGGTTGATGCTTTAAGCAGAATAATAAATTCAATTAAACCTGTAGATCTTTCATTAAAAGAAAAAGTTGAGCACAGACTTAATAATCTTACAAAGCCAAAAGGTAGTCTTGGCAGACTTGAAGAGTTTGCACTGCGCTACTGTTGCATAACAAACAATTATATCCCTTCAAAACTTAAAAAGACAGTTCTTGTCTTCGCAGGCGATCATGGCATTACAGAGGAGGGAGTAAGTGCCTTTCCTAAAGATGTGACTTTTCAAATGGTTAAAAATTTTTTAAATGGGGGGGCTGGCATAAATGTATTAGCCAGACATGTTGGGGCAGAGGTAAAAGTGATTGATATAGGTGTTGATTACGACTTTAAAAATATGCAAGGCCTCATTCATAAAAAGGTAAATTATGGCACAAAAAACATGGCAAAGGGTCCAGCAATGACAAGAGATGAGGCCATAGAAGCTATTTTAAATGGTGCTGAAGTTACAGAAGAAATAATAAAAGCGGGGACAAATATTCTTGCAACAGGCGAGATGGGTATAGGAAATACTACTCCTTCTAGTGCTATAACAGCAGCCATATGTCAAAAAGATCCAGATGAAGTAACCGGTAAAGGTACAGGTATAGATGAAGAGGCATACAAGCATAAGATTAACCTTATAAGAGAAGCCCTTAAAATAAATCAACCTGATCCCAAAGATCCAATTGATTGCCTCTCAAAGGTTGGAGGTTTTGAAATTGCAGGAATTTGTGGCATGATCCTTAAAGCCTGTCAAATGAAGATACCTGTGGTAGTGGACGGTTTTATTTCTGGTGCTGGAGCTACAGTAGCTAAAGCATTGTGTCCAGTTGTTTCTGATTATCTTTTTGCTGGTCATTCATCTGTTGAAAAGGGTCATAAAATACAAATGGATTATTTAGGACTTACGCCAATTTTAGACTTAAACATGCGTTTAGGTGAAGGAACCGGAGCAGTACTTGCAATAGGACTTATTGAAGCAGGTCTTAAGATTTATACTGAAATGGCAACCTTTGACGGAGCAGATGTAAGCCCTGGAAATGAAGCTGATATATAAAAAAGGGGCAAATGGCCCCTTTTACTTTTAATAGGCTCTTCTTACCGGTTTGGATCTCCTCATTGCCTGCCTTATATTTCTGGCAAATCTTTGTGAAAACAAGATGTAACGTGCTTGTTCTTGTGGGGTAAATACTCCAGAAAGTGCACGTCTTTCTTCATCAGGCAATCTTGCAATAGCAATATTAATCTTATTGAGTTCATTCATGAGTCTATTTAATTCGTTATTTGAGATAGATCCATTTTCCACTGCATGTCTTAACTTGTTTATTATTTTTCGTCTCTTTTGAATAAGTCTTATTCTTTTGTCATCAAAGCCTTTTAATATATTAAACACTCTTTGTGCTTTTTGAGGAGAAAGATTGAACTCTTCCATAAGTTGCCAGTTTCTAAGTGTAATTAATCTTTCTTTAACCTCTCTAAGGTTTACATTAGTTGGTCCGGCAAAGGCAGCAAAATTGTTTGAAAATAATATAATCCATAAAATTCCCATTATAATAAAAGCTGTATTTTTCATCTTTCATACCTCCAATGTCCCGGTACCCATCTTCCATAGACTGTATAATGTCCTGGTACCCAAACCTTGTAAATCCTGACAGTTTTTACCCTAACAGGTACAGGGGCTGTAGTTACCTTTGCAGTGCATGCATTCATAAAAAAAATTACACCAGTTAAAATTAAATACATCCATCTCTTCATAACTAGCTACTCCTTTTAACTTGTCTCAATTAGCAGCGCTGCCATTGGATCACTAATTCCTATAAAAGCAAAGGCATTTTCAGTAAGTTGTTCATCTTCGTTATAATCTTCTTCATAAAAGTCTTGATTAACACTTGCTGATATTGTTGAAACAGGCATTCCTCCTGCCAATAAATAAATATCTTCGCTAGTTAGAATTACCTTGTCTTTCATTGTAAATAAGAAAAATAATACTAAAGCCACAAGTGTTGGAATAAGGAACACCCCTCTTTTCCAGGACCATATATTGAAGCACTTTTTTGAGGGTATTTTTACATTTTTATAAATTTCATTTTTCATCTCATGCCAAAAATAAGCAGGCTCTTCATCAAAAATCTCTTTCTTTAATTCTGATATCCCATCCATTAATAGAGACATCTCACTATTGCACTCATGACACGAATCTAGATGAGTCCTCAATTCAGGATGGGAATTAATATCTTCACCTATTGTCCATCTTTCCCAAAACTCTTTACAGTTCATTTGTTACGCTACACCTTTATTTTTTATAAGTAGTCTTAGATTTTTAAGGCCAAAGTGTAAATTGGTTCTAACTGTTTCATGTTTTATATCTAGATAATTGGCTATTTCCTTCGGTTTCATTTCTTTAAACAAATACAGACTTAAAATCATTCTCTGTCTAGGAGACATTGATTTTAAAAGGATCTTTATCTTTTTTGCTAGATCTCTTTCAGTTACCTCCTTCTCAACCATTGACTTTTCATCTGGAATCCAGTTTTTAAGTTCAACAGCCTCTTTTTTTCTTCTTAAATGATCTTTTGATAAATTCATTGCAATCTTAAACAACCAACTTTTAAAACTATCTTTTTTCTTCAATCTTTTAAGATTATTAAAGGCCCTAATAAAGGTCTCTTGAGTAATGTCTTTTGCGTCTTCGCTATTAAGCACAATTGATTTTACACAATAAAAAAGCTGCTTCTGATACCTAGCAACAAGAATATGGAAAGCATCTTCATCACCACTTATAAAGTCCTGAATAAGCTGCTTATCTGTCATTGTTTTTTATTGTCTTTATCCATAAAGACGTAATTGTTTATAAAGTGTTTAAAAATTTCTGAAATTTTTCTCTCTTAAAAGACATAGCCTTTAATGGTATCATTTGTCCAATTTACTAAAGAGCTTATTAAACAAGGCATGGACATTGAAATACTAAAATCCATACTAATTGCTGCCATTCTTGGTTTTATGATCGGCATGCAAAGGGCAATTTATCATTTAAGTCATGACGAAAAGAGCTTTGCAGGTTCAAGGACCTTTTCAATAATTGCCATAGTAGGTTACATGGCTGGTTTTATAAATAGGCAGTTAAATGGAATAGCTATTGTAGCAGGCATAACAATTGGGCTGATTGTACTTCTTGCCTATTATTTCAAAATCTCTACTGCTCCTTGTAAAGAAGATGAATTAGATTTTGGGAGCACAACGCACTTTGCAGCTATCGCCACATATCTTTTAGGCCTAATGATAAGCCTAAATTTAGAAAAATATGCAATAGTACTTGCAATACTTATTGTGGCACTTCTTGAAATCAAGCCAAAACTAAAACGTTTTGAAGCCAAAATTACTTCCACAGATATAAATGCAGCAGTACTTCTTTTGGCAATGACTTTTATTGTGTTACCAATATTGCCAAATAAATTCATTGGTCCCTATGCTCTCTTTAATCCTTATAAGACATGGCTTATGGCGGTTCTAATTTCAGCCATCTCATTCATTGGCTATGCTGCCATTAAAATTTTTGGACACAAAAAAGGGCTCTTTTTGACTGGAGCATTAGGTGGATTAATCTCTTCAACAGCAGTATCTGTTTCCATGTCTAAACTTGCTCTGGCACAGAAAAGGGTTATTGAGCATGCGTCTGGTGCAATAGCTGTAGCATGTACATTCATGTTTTTACGAGTAGTGATTCTTGTCTTTGTTATAAATCAAGATCTCGTTTTAAAACTGGCCATTCCTTTTGCAGGTGCCACAATAGCTGGGCTCTTATACTCATATTTACTCTTTAAACATACGAAGCCACTTCATTTAGAAATAGAAGACAGCTTTGCTAAAAACCCTCTTCAGCTTAGCGAAGCAGTAAAATTTGGTATCTTTTTTGGTATAATTTATGGTGCTACTTCTTTCTTGCAATCTGCTTATGGAGACCTTGGCATTTATTTGATTTCTTTTTTCTCTGGTCTTACAGATGTTGATGCCATTACTCTTTCTCTAGCTGAGCTAGCAAAGGATGGACGCCTTAGTGAAATAGCCTCAATAAATGGTATTATCTTGGCATCAATCATAAACTCCATCGTAAAACTTGGAATAAGCTGGTGGATTGGAGGAGCTAGACTTGGCATCAGATTATTAAAATATTTTGCTATAACCCTTGGATTTTTGGGGCTAGGAATATTTTTAATGGGATGACAAATTGACAGATTATACTTAAAATGTTAACAAATGTAACGCCGTGCCGGAGTGGTGGAATTGGTAGACGCGCCGGACTCAAAATCCGGTGGGCTTTACGCCCGTGCGAGTTCGACTCTCGCCTCCGGCACCATCTATCTTTTAAAAGTTTCTGGCAAAATTTAATTTGTGGACTTTTTTATACCAAACTTTTTCATTTTATATCTTAATACCCTCTCACTTATCCCCAAACGCTCTGCTGCTCTAGTTTGGACCCAATTTGTCTTTTCAAGTGCCTTTAAAATTTCTTTTTTTTCAATTGCCTCAAGGCGTTGTTGAAGAGATGAGTAAGACTCATCTAACTCCTCATAATCAAGACAAAAATCGCTTTCTTTTAGAACTACTCCTCTTGCTAGAGTAACAGTGCGTTGAATAACATGCTCAAGCTCGCGTATGTTGCCAGGCCAATTATATTTAATTAAAAAATCTAAGGCACTACTTGAAACAGTAATTTCTCTATTTGAATACTTTTTGATAAAATACTTAACTAGTTCTGGGATATCTTCTTTTCTTTCTCTCAAAGGTGGTAGGGTAAGCTCAAATACATTTAATCTGTAATATAAATCCTGCCTAAATTTTCCTTGTTTTATCATTTCTTTTAAATTTCTGTTGGTGGCAGAAATAACTCTTACATCTATTTTTATTGGCCTTGTTGAACCAACTCTCAAAATTGTCTGTTCTTGTAAGACCCTAAGAAGTTTTGCCTGAAGAGAGATTGGAATTTCACCCACCTCATCTAAAAAAATAGTCCCTCCGTTTGCCTCTTCAAAAAGTCCTCTTTTATCTTTATTGGCACCTGTAAAAGCTCCCTTAATATGACCAAACAACTCGCTTTCAAATAAATTTTCAGAAAACGTAGCACAATTTATTGCTACGAATGGAGAACTTTTTCTAGGGCTCAACTCATGAATTAACCTTGCCATAAGTTCCTTACCGGTGCCAGTTTCTCCATAAATCAGAACCGGCCAAGATGTCGGGGCAATCCTTTTGGCAATAGAAATGGCCTCTTTTATGGCACTACTTTTCCCAATAAAAGAAAAACTGTTCTGAGAAGTTTCAGGTTCTTTATCTATTGTTAATTCTTTAATATCTTTTTCAATTTCCACATCTTCTAATGCCTTATCAATCTTTTTCAGAAGTTCATTTAGATCAACGGGTTTTTCCAAAAAGTCAAATGCACCTAACTTCATTACTTTTACCGCTGTATCTATAGCTCCATACGCAGTTATCATTATAACCTTTACAAGGGGATTTATCTTTTTTAGTTCTTTTAATACCTCATCTCCTGTCATTCCAGGCATTCTATGATCTAAAAGTACCAGTGGTATAAATTGCTTTTTAAATATTGAGATGGCTTGATGCCCATCTTCAGCTTCTACTACCTTATAACCCCTTTCTTCTAAAAAATCTTTTAAGATTTGCCTTTGCACAGGCTCATCATCTACCAATAAAATATTCATTACTATGCCTCTGGTAATCTAATTTCTAGAATGAATTTGTTATCTGCCAAAAAGGCACTTATATGGCCTTTATGTGCAGTTACTATTTTTTTGCAAATAGCAAGTCCAAGACCTGTACCTCTTGTTTTTGTAGTAAAATATGGCTCAAATATATTGTGAAATTCTTCCTCGCTTGGCAGTTTTCCGTCATTTGCTATTTTGATTACCACATAATCTTTCTCTTTTTTTACCTCAATTGTAAGTTCACCCTGATTATTTAAGGCCTCAAAACTGTTAATAAAAACGTTTTCAAAAAGCTGAAATAATAAATCTGGATCAGCATAAATTAAGTATTTGTCATGTAATCTCATTTGAATGTTTACTTGTTTGTCTCTTGCATGATGTTGTGCATGTATGAGAGACCTTCTGATAATCTCATCTAATAATATTTTTTTCTTTTTTAATTTTGATGGCCTTGCATAGGTTAAGAGGCCAGAGATGATTCTTTCAGTTCTTGACAGTTCGTTTTTCAATAAGTTGAGAATTCTTTTATTTTTTTCAGATAATTCTCTATCCAATATAAGTCTTTGTATCCCCATAGATACTGCATTTAGAGGGTTTCTTATCTCATGTGCAATTGTAGCTGCAGATCTACCTAAACTTGCTTCATGCTGCTTTTGATAAAGCTCTCTTTCATACTCTCTTATTTTTTTTACATAAGCTATCTGCTGTTTATACAACCAAAAACTCACACTAAAACCACAGAGCAATAATACCACAGTGAAAAATAATAAAAGTAGCCATACATTTTTTT
>CAYMRT010000249.1:0-15172 GCA_964392885.1 uncultured Desulfobacterales bacterium
TCAATAGAGGTTGACCCAAATATTCAAAAGCCAAATAGAGAGCTTATCTATATTTCTTCTAATGATAATAAAAAGAAAGAAACCTTTGAAAAGGTTTTTCAAAGAAGGGATGTTGACATGATTTTACTTACAAGAGGAGGTTATGGATGTTCAAGATGGGTCTTAAATATAAATTGGAGAAAAATATTAAAGACTTCTTATTCTAAAAAGATTTTGGTAGCAGGTTTTAGTGATGCTACTTTTTTGGCATGTGCTTTTATAAAAAACAAATTGCAATTTCTCCACGCTCCTATGGTATGTACTCTTGAAACAAGTAATAATTCTAGTAGGGAAGCATTTTTTACCTTTCTTTCTTCCAAAAAACTTCCTACTATTTTGGGCACACCTTTTAAAAAAGGAGAGTTTAATGGGGAATTAATTGGCGGTAATTTGACCTGCCTATGTCATACAATAGGCACTAAGATTGAACCTGATTGGCATGAAAAGATACTTTTGTTGGAAGATGTTAATGAAGAGATTTATAAAATTGATCGAATGCTTACCCACTTACAAATGGCTGGAGTATTTGATAAAATTGGTGCGTTATGCCTTGGTGAATTCATTTTCCCCTCCGATGATCAAAAGGAACTTTTTTATTTGTTACTAGAAGATAAATTCCATAACTTTAACAAACCTCTACTTTTAAATTTACCATGTGAACATGGATCTCAAAATATGCCTCTCCTTTTGGGCAGTAATTATAAGATATTAAAAAATGGCCACTTAGTGCCTATTTAGAGCTATTTAAAACAATTTTTTAACGCGACTATTTTTATATTATGTTCAAGTGACTCTATGAGGCCAAATGCCTCAAGTAGGCTTTCACCCCAAGCAACCACTCCATGTGCCTTTAATATAAAAATTTTTGATATAAGGGCTGCGTCTTTGGCAGCATTAGCCAGTTCTTTAGTGCCTGGTAAAAACTCTGGAACTATCGGTATTTTTTTAAAAAGGAGCCTTCCCTCTATAATAGAAGTTAAATCTATTTGCTTGGATGAGAGAGATGCAGCAATTGAATAAGGCGAGTGTGCATGAATAATAGCCTTTGCTCTAGTATGTTTATAAATGCTTAAATGCATTAGGGTTTCAGAAGATGGTTTTAGTGTGCCTTTTAATATCTCTTTTTTAAAATTGATAGTTAATACATGTTCTTTTTTTAGCATCCCTTTGTGAACATTTGAGGCAGTTATGAGAATTTCGTTTTTGCTAATTCTATAACTTAAATTGCCATCAAAACCAGCAATTAATCCTTTTTTATACAATTTTTTTCCAAATGTAATAATTTCATTTGTTTTTGTTAGCATAATTTTTTATACCACCTTGACATTTTTTAACTTATGAATTATTGAACTTTCATTAAGGAGTTGTGTGTTTTTTTTGTATAAGGGAGTACAAAAAAATGGAGGGATTTGCCATGAAAAAATTAGTGGGGTTTTTGTTGTTTCTTGGTTTAGTGTTTCCCGCCGCTGTATTTGCCGGAGGGTATGCATCTCCTAGTACAGATCAACTGCTAAAAAAGATTGAAGAGTTGAGTAGGGAGCTTGCTCAAGTTAAGAAGGAATTGAATGAGGTTAAAAGCAAAGGGACAAATGCGGCACTTCAAAGAGAGATAGAAGCTCTTAAGGCCCAGCAAGAAGATACCACAGATAATGTTGAAGAGCTTTCAGACCAGATGGAAGATCTTCTTACAAATGGTGTCGGAAGATTTCAGGTTTTTGGAGATTATCGTTTTCGTCTAGATTCCACTAGAGGCCATTCCAGAGCATATTATGATGCAATGGAGATGGGTCGTTGGATGATGGGTGGAATGCAGGGGCCAATGCCTGAAAAGAAAAGAGCCGATGATTTTAGAAATTCCACGCTTTACACCAATAGGTTGCGTATAGGTGTAAAGGTCAAGGCCACAGAAAATGTGACTTTTAAAGGCCGTCTTACCATGTATAAAATTTGGGGTATGGAGAGCGCCTCTAAGACCGCTTATCCATTTGGCATGAACGGTTTTATGTGGGATCCAAATATTAGCCGTCGTCCAAATGATAATACCCTTAGGGTGGAAATGGCCTATGTAAACTGGACTAATATTATGGATTTACCAATTTGGATTTCTGTTGGTAGACGTCCAACTGTAGATGGTCCTCCAGCTCAGCTTCGTTATAACTACGATAGCCGTTATGCAACTCCTGTCGCTCTTGGAGTAGATTGGACATTTGATGGTGCAACATTAGGTTATATGTACACAAATCCATGGCCAGGAAAGATCCGTATTTGTTATGGTCGTGGCTATGAAGCTGGCTTTAATTCAAACGATAATCCTACTGGTGTATTGGATGATACCGATCTTTACGGATTTAGCTGGGATATTATAAACGATACTGAAAATCATAGATTTGCAAACTTGCAACTCTTTAGGGCTGCTGACATTCCAGATATGATGGAAGGTCTTAGCATAACTAATAACACTGCAGGCTTTGCTATGATGACAACTGGCATGCCAACAAGAATTGATGCTAGCTCTCAACTTGGTGACATCTATCATGCTAGTTTTGTATATATGGATCAGTTTAGAGGCGTTGACTGGTTTATTAGTGCTGGTCTTAGCCGTACAGAAGATAGAGGTCGTAATGCAGCAGGCTACGGCCTTTTAACCGACCCAGGTGAACCAAAAAGCAATCATTGGGGTTGGGCTGCTTATGCAGGTATAAGAATCCCTGTTGAGATGTTAAGAAGTAAGATTGGTTTTGAGTATAACTTCGGTTCCAGGTATTGGATTACTTTTACACCAGCAGCAGATGATCTTTATAGTAGCAAATTAGCTACCCGTGGTCATGTTGGTGAAGTTTATTGGATCTGGGATGTTCCTGCAGGAGAGGCAATTTCTAAATATGCTAAGGTATTTATGAGAATTGGTTACCAATACTATTGGTTTAACTATACTGGTAGTGGAGGTTGGATGGGAAGGCCATGGGATCCAAATGACGTAGGCGATGATCCAAGAAAGGCTCAATTCTTCCCACCTGTTGACAAAATGGATAACTTTTATGCTACATTTGAAGTATATTTCTAAAACATAGTTTAGATTGAAATATAAGAAATAATTTTGGAAAGGAGGGGGCTTGACCACCTCCTTTCTTTTTTGTTTTTTATAAGAAATTTTTTTTTGAGGTGTAAAGATGCCTATCTATGAATTTCAATGTAAAAGCTGTGAATATGCCTTTGAATTGTTGCTTATGAGCAAAGATGAGATGGATGATGTTAGATGTCCAAGATGTGCTAGCCCTGATATTGGGAAACTTATGAGTGCTCCAAATATTTCTACTAGTGCTAGTTCTTCAAGTGCACATTCTGGCTCGCAAGTGGGGGATTACGTTACTCACCATTGCAAAAGTGGAAGCTGTACCCAATTTAATTTGCCAGGCCATACTAAATCATAGTAAATTGGGTTTATCTTAGTTGTTTTTTGCTTCTTTCCAGTACTTTAGTACTTTCTTTATATAGTTTATTGTTTCTGGATAGGGTGGTATGCCTTGATATTTTGACACAGTGCCTGGACCTGCATTATATGCAGCTAAGGCACTTATTACATCTCCGTTATATATCTTTAAAAGTTCACTTAAATACTTGCTACCTCCCCAGATATTTTCTTCAGGGTCAAAAGGATCATCAACTAATAATTCCTTGGCCGTTTTAGGCATTAGTTGCATAAGACCTAAGGCTCCTTTGGGTGATACCGCAAGTGGATTGCCGCCAGATTCTGCTAAAATTACTGCCTTAATTAAAGCCGGATCAAGATTAAATAATTCTCCAATATCTTTTATGATTGTATCAATAGATTTAGACTTAGACTTAGAGAGCTTTTTGTAACTTTTACCTTTAATAATTGCAGACTCTTCGGTTATTTCTAATCTAGTAAATTTTTTATCTGTAGGGACGTTTGTAAAATGCCAAACTCCATTTTGATCTACATAGGAATAGATTTCACCTGAATATGCTAAAGAAACAAAACAAATAGAAAAGAGAAAAGATATTAAGAGGCCATATACCATGGCCCCGTTAATATTATTTTTAAGGTATTTTTGTTTTAAAAATAAGTGCCATATCATCAATATTTACTTCGGCACTTTTTCCCAATCAGATAAAAATTTTTCTAAACCAATATCTGTTAAAGGATGCTTAGCCAACTGGGCAATAACTTTAAATGGAATAGTAGCAATATCTGCACCTATTCTAGCAGCTTCTAGTACATGAATGGGATTTCTTATGCTTGCAACAATTATTTCTGTATTAAATCCGTAGTTGTCAAATATCTGGACGATGTCTGCAATTAATGCCATTCCTTCTTGTGCAATATCGTCTAATCGACCTACAAAAGGGCTTACAAAGCTTGCTCCTGCTTTTGCAGCAAGTAAAGCCTGGAGAGGGGAAAAAACCAGTGTAACGTTTGTTTTAATGCCTGTTTCTTCTAAGTATTTTGTTGCCTTAAGGCCTTCTGTAGTCATTGGTATTTTAATTACTATATTATCTGCCAATTGAGCCAGTTTTTTTGCTTCTTCAATCATGCCTTCAGCATTAGTGCTAATGACTTCTGCACTTACTGGACCAGAAATAAGGGTACAGATCTCTTTTATTCTTTCTTCAAAGCTGCAGTTTTCTTTAGCGATTAAAGAAGGATTGGTAGTTACACCATCAACCATTCCCATTTCTGCTGCCTTTTTTATTTCATCAAGATTTGCAGTATCAATAAAAAATTTCATTTTTTTCTCCTTTCTATACACTTATCTAATTTTTAATGGCTATAAAGACGATAATATAGCTAGAAGCTCAAGATTAACAACTGAATTTTGGTGGGTTGTTGAAATCACTAAATCATTAATGGTTAATTAAGATAAGGATTTAATATTAATGTCAGATCCTTATAAAGGCATACCAATATTAGATAAAGTTGCAACCCTTAAGGTTTCACGGGATAATTTGATGGTATTTGTCCAAGGGGCAGTGCAAGAATTTTTTGATGAGATTCTAGAAAAAGTTCCAGCAGTTATAAAAGAATTAGGTATTGTTTATGGGATTAAGGATGTTCCAGAATTAAAAAACAATATACTAATCATAGCAGAGGGTAAGGCTCCTAGAAAGGGAAAAGACGGAAGGATAGAGTTAGTAGCAAGTTCTCTTGTAGAACAAAAATTAGATCCTGATACAAATAGTATTGATTTTAAAAACTTAAACATCATAAAAAATGTTTCTAAGGGAGAAGTTATAGCCAAACGTATTCCTCCAACAAAAGGAGAGCCTGGAATTGACGTTTTTGGAAAAGAGGTGCCTGCTCAGCCAGGAGAATGGAAGCCATTTAAGCCAGGAGAACGAGTTGAAATTGTAGGTGAAAATACCTTAATAGCAACAGACTATGGAGCCATTTTAATAGAAGATGATGGAACTATTTCTGTAAAGACGCATTGGACCATCAATGGAGATGTTGATTGGTCAACAGGACATGTAGAGTTTTATGGGGAGAAATTATTTATTAAAGGTTCTGTGCTTGGTGGTTTTACAGTTGAATGTGCAGGAGATGTTGAGATTGACAAGAATATCGAAGATGAGGCTATTGTACTTACAGGAGGAGATTTGATAGTCAAAGGAATAATTAGATCAAAAAATACTATGGTTAAAACAGGAGGGAATCTAGCGTGTGGAATGATAGAATATGCAAGGGCTTTTGTTGGTAAAGACTTAATTGTGGGAGAGTATTTACTAAATGCCCATTGTCAAGTCCATGGCTCAGTTGAAGCAGTTAAAGGCAAAGGACTTATTGCAGGTGGAAAGATTTTAATGGGAGGGTCATTGAAGGTTAATACAATTGGAACTCCTGCCAATGTGCCAACAATTGTTGGAGCAGGTTTAGATCCATTGCTTATGCTACATTACAAGTCCCATGTGAAAGAACAAGAGAGTTTAGGGGCCAAATTAGATAAGATAAAGCAAGGCCTTTTAAAGATCAGTATCCTTGAAAAGAAGAAGGGGAGGTTGGATACTAAGATATTGACCTTAAAAGAAAATCTTCAAAATGCAGCTTTGGCTATAACTGATGAGCTGCATAAAAATAAAGAAAAGATCAAAAAGTTGGAAGAAGAGTTAGGCCATATGGAGCAGGCTGTTATAACAGTGATGGGAACAGTCTATGCTAATTCTATTTTAAAAATATTTGAGGCATCATTAACAATAAAGCGTCCAATTGAAAGGATTATGTTTTTTTATAAAGGTGGTGAAATCTTAGCCAGACATTTAACTTAGAGAAATAGTTTACTTTTTCAAGCTTGACACTGCAATTTATATTTGCTAACAATTTACCCTCTAAGTATTTCATTTTTATATTTGGATGGAGGATCCCAGATATTTTCTAGAAAATGAAGATATATAATGGCACTAGCCGTGCGTTGAAAGGTTTAAAAGATATTTTAAGAGCAAGTCTCGACGCTGTGCCAGATGGTGTTTTAATTGTTGATAACAACCAGTGCATTTTTTATTTCAATCAAAGACTAATAGAATTATTTCAGTTACATGAGCATATATTAAAAAATGGAAAAGATAAGCTAAGCCTTAAAGCTATCCTAGAAAAGGTTAGGAATCCCCAAAAATTTTTAGAAAAAATTGAATCTCTAATGCAAGATAAGGAAGCAAGAGTTCGTGATGAAATAGAGTTAAAAGATGGTAGAGTTCTTGAGAGATACTCTTCACCTCTTTATGACAAAAATGATTCTTACAAAGGCAGGATATGTTTTTTTAGAGACATAACCAATAGAAAGATTGCAGAGATTAATAAATTTGAAATTGAGTTGCATAATAAGCAGTTAGAAAAGTTAGAAAGCTTAAGAAATATGTCTGCTGCTATTGCTCACAATTTTAATAACTTATTAACTGTAATTCTAGGCAATATTGAACTTGCCCAAAGGAATAAAAGCAAAGATCCAAGTATTTATTTATCTAGAAGTAAAGATGCAGCCCTTGAAGCGGCCCAGATAGCAAGGCAGTTACTTCTATATTTGGGGAATGAGCCTGTTGAACTTAGGGTGTTAAATTTAGAGATGGAGCTAAAGCGTATAGTTAAGGAGATAGAAAAGGATTTAACTTCTAATGTTGAGATCTGCTTAGATTGTGAAGAACCCATTCTCATAAAAAGCAGTCCTTCTTTGTTAAGAGAGGCCTTTTTGAACCTTTTTAAAAATAGTATTGAAGCAATTGGGAAGCGTAAAGGTTATATTAAGATTTCCATAAAAAATAATTTGCTCCTGGAAGAAGGAGGTTTTTGTCCGACTGGTAAGCCATCCAACTTAAAAAGATTTTGTTGTGTAAATATAGTTGATAATGGAGAAGGGATTGATCCAGACGAACTTTCTAAGATATTTGATCCTTTTTTTACTTCAAAAATGATTGGAAGGGGGCTTGGACTTAGTATAGTTCAAGGCATCATGACTATACATGAAGGTACGGTTTGTATAAGCAGCACTCCCAAAAAAGGTACTACAGTTAAATTGTATTTCCCTGTAGTTGGAGACTAAAACTAAAGTTTTAAAATCCTATATATATTTCCATAACTCTTTAGTATATCCATTATTTTTATTTTAGGTCCATTAGATACTTGGTTTACAGTTATTTTAAAGGAATATTTTTTATTGCAAGAAATTTCATTGGTTGTTTTATAAAGCCACTTTTTAGCTAAAGAAGGTATATTTACTACTTCACTCACTGTTATCCCAGATATATTTTTATTTTTTTGATGTAAATATCTTAAAAAATCTTTTTTGTCATTAGTGCAAATTATTATCAAAAAGATATTACTTTCCTCCTTTTTTTTATTTAGAGTTATTTTTTTATTAGTTAAATTAACACTTAACACCTTTAAATTTAACGGAAGTTGCTTATTAATTGCATCTTGAATAAAATCTTCTGGTAGTTTTCTTTCTAAGGACAACAATGCCTCTTCACTAATGCTTTCCATGCCAAGAGGTATTGGATTTCCAAAAGAAATTTTAGGCATGGGATGAAATCCTTTTGAATAAATTATAGGTAAAGAGGCTCTTTTAATAGCTCTATGGAATACCTTGACTAAATCAAGATGGCCAATAAATCTTGATTCAAATACCTTTTCAAAAACTATTTTATAAAAAAAAGTAGTTTCAATAGAGGAAGGTCTGAGAGAGGCTATTTCAAAAGAACTTTTTTCTTTTTTTATTATAGGTTTTATTTTTTTAAAATCACACACCCCACATCCTTGACAACTTGAAAAGCGGCAATCTGGCGTAAGTTTTTGATTATAGGCTCGCTCTTTTTCAAGAATAAGAAAATCTTTTTTAATGCCAGGATCAATATGTTCCCAATAAAGGGGTTTATCTTCAGGAATGGCCTTTAGATAACTGTCTAAATCAATTTTTAGTTCCTTTGCAACATCTTTATAAAGATTAAAGTCAAGGTGATCGGTCCATGCATCGAGTCGTGCCCCTTTTCTCCATGCATTCAAAAGAAGCTTTAAAAGATTTCTGTCACCCCTTGAAAAGACTCCTTCTAAAAAACTTTGTTCAGGATTATGCCATTTTACTTGATAAGACTTTGCCTTAAGAGCCTTTTTTATCAGCTCCAGTCTTCTTTTTGATTCAAGTATTGATATTTGTTCTTCCCACTGAAAAGGGGTTTGTGGTTTGGGGACAAATGTACCTATACTTGCTGTAACCTGGATATGTCCTTTAATATTCAGCCCCTTTCTTTGCGCTTTTACTTTTTTTACAAGCTCTATTAGTGCCTGTATGTCTTGATCAGTTTCTGTAGGCAGGCCAATCATGAAATAAAGCTTTACATTTTTCCAGCCCTTTTCATAGGCAGATCGTACTGTTTGAAGAAGGCTTTCTTCCGTAATGTCCTTATTTATCACCTGTCTTAGTCTTTGACTTCCTGCCTCTGGTGCCAGTGTAAGTCCGGTCTTCTTTACTCTTTTTATTTGATCCATAATTTCAGGGGTGAGCGTCCCAATTCTTAAGGAAGGCAGAGATACGGAGCAATGCTTGGGAACAAATGTATCCATAATGGCAGGTATTAGCTCAAAAATCCTTGAATAATCTCCTGTGCTTAGAGAAAGAAGGGAGAGTTCTTCCCAGCCTGTCTTTTCAATGCCATTTTGTGCCAGCTCGAGTATGTGATTAAGGGATTTTTCTCTTACTGGACGATAAATGGTGGTTGCTTGGCAATATCTGCATCCTCTGGTACATCCTCTTGCTATTTCTACTCCAAGTCTGTCATGAACTATTCCTATATTTGGAACAAGAGGTTTTTTTATATCAAAATCTTTAGTAAAGTCGGATACAATCCTTCTTTTTACCTTCTCATATCCTGGTTCAAGTGGTTCTATACCTTTAAATACACCATCTGTGCTGTAAATTGTTTTAAAAAATTGAGGAATATAAAGGCCTTCGAGCTTAGATAGTTGAAGTAAGAGTTCTTTTTTAGTTGATCTGTTTTTTTTTGCATCAAGTACAATATTAGAAATTTCCCTAATTACCTCTTCCCCATCTCCAATTACAATAGCATCAAATACTTCAGCTATTGGTTCAGGGTTTAAGCAGCAGCTTCCTCCACCAAGTATCAATGGATAATTATTGATATTATTTCGTTCTTTACTTAAAAACGGGATATTGCTTAGAGATAGTATTGTAAAAATATTTGTATAACATAGTTCATATGGAAGGGTAATCGCTAATATGTCAAATTCATTTAAAGGCCTTTTTGACTCAAGGCTCACAAGAGGCATATTATGTTGTTTTAAAAGACTTTCTAGGTCAATATCAGGGCAATAACATCTATCTGCTAGTATAGTTTCGCATCTATTTAATATGTCATATAAAATTAAAAGTCCTTGATGAGACATGCCTATCTCATAAAGGTCGGGGAAAATGCAGCAAACCCGAAGGTCGGCTTCCTGCCAGTTTTTTTGCCAGGCATTGACCTCACCACCTATATATCTTCCTGGTTTTTTTACCAAACCCAAAATTTCGTAATAATTCATAATCAAATATCCAGTAGTTTTTTTAATTCAGTCCAGTTCTTAACCCTTAAAAAGGGAGTATTGCCTTGATTCCAAGGTTGATCATATACAATAGCCTTTATTCCTGCTTCAAATATTTGAAGACAAGTTTCAAGGTGATCTTCTAAAAAGTAAGAGATACCAAGCTCTTTTAAAACATTTACTTTTGCTTCATGCTTTCCCGTTGCGATTACATTTATACGTTGTGGATCAACATATATAAGTGTTTGCTTAAGCCATGAAACAATTGGTTCTTTTACTGGTCGTGCGGTAACAAAAGTAAGAGGGGACTTTTGAGATAATTCTGTTAGCACTTCTACCGCCCCCTTTATTGGCTTAAGTCCTGTCTTGAATGGATCTTCAAGTATTTTACTAATAATTTCGCCAATTATTTCATCTGGGATTGGTAGGCAGTCTTCTAACCAATATGAAGTTATCTCTTCTCTTTTTATTCCTTCTATTCCATAATCTTCCTTTGCTACTTTTATAAAAGATGCCATAGTATCTGCTACTACACCATCTATGTCAAAGGCAATCTTGTCAGGTTTGATCTTTATCATAATGACTTTTTAGTGTAATTTCCCCTTTATCTTTATAGTAGAACAGGAGTACAAATCATGTATAAGCGCATGCTTGTTTTGAGGTTCCCCTCAGAAATTACCGACAAGCCAATTGTATGTAGCTTGAGTCGGGAATATAATCTCTGTTTCAATATACTCAAGGCCACAATTTTACCTGGGCATGAAGGAATTATGGTCCTTGAACTAAGTGGACATAAAAAAAATGTTCAAGAAGGATTAAAATATCTAAGAGCGCAAGGAGTAAAGGTTAAATCTGTAGCTCAAGAGATAAGAAGAAATGATGACCTGTGTCTTATGTGCGGTGCATGTACTGGCATTTGTCCTACTAGAGCCCTTTATATAGATTTAGAAACAAGAGAGGTGGTATTTGACCCTGACAATTGCAAGGCATGCGGCTTGTGTGTGGCAGTTTGCCCTGTAAGGGCAATGGAGATTCGTTTTGCCACTGAAAAAATTCTTAGTTGATATGCCATCAGTACTAGTTTGTGTAAGTGGTGGAGTTGACAGTAGTGTTTCTGTATATCTTTTAAAAAAGAAGGGGTTTGATGTAACTGGAGTTTTTTTAAGGCTAACAGATACAGAAGGAGAAAAAAGGTCTCTTGAAAGTGCCAAACAAATACTTAATAAATTAAATTGTCCTTTTAAAATAATAGATAAAAGAAAAGAATTTAAAAAGGTAATAATTGATTATTTTAAAAAAAGTTATTTTCAAGGAAAAACTCCAAACGCATGTGTGATTTGTAATCCCTTTATTAAGTTTGATACAGCATTGTCTATTGCTCAAAAAAGCAGGGTTGATTTTATTGCAACAGGACATTATGCAAAAATCTTTAATAAAAGAGAAAAGGTATTTCTTATTAAAGCAAAAGATAAAAATAAAGATCAAAGCTATTTCTTGCATCAGCTAAAAAGAGACAGCCTTTACAAGATAATTTTCCCTCTAGGAAATTTAAGCAAGAAGCAGACAAGACAGATTGCAGAGGATATAGGAATTTCCAAGCTGACACAGTCTGAGAGCCAAGACATTTGTTTTTTTAAAGGCGATTACAGGCAATTCTTAAAGGAACAATTTAAAAACGCCATAAGACCTGGTCCGATTATTTCATCCAAAGGTGAAGTGCTTGGAGAACATAGAGGACTTTTTAATTATACTATTGGCCAAAGACGGGGACTAGGTATTCCCGACAAAACTCCGTTTTATGTATTGAAATTAGATGTGCAGAAAAATGCCTTGATTGTTGGCAAAGAGAAAGAACTCTTTAAAAGGGAATTTTTTGTAAGAAATATAAATTGGCTTTTAGAACCAAAGGCAGAGATTATAAAATGCATGGTAAAAATTAGATCTAGGCACAAGGCTGCATCGGCAAATTTACATATTTTAGAACCTAATAAGGTTAGGGTTGTGTTTGACAAGGCACAAAAGGCAGTTACTCCTGGACAATTCGCAGTATTTTATAAGGGACTTGTGGTTGTTGGAGGAGGCGAGATTTGCGCATAGCAATATATACTCTTGGTTGCAAGGTAAATCAATTTGAATCATTTGCGATTTGTGATAAGTATCATGAGCTTGGGTGTACAATAGTTGATTGGAAAGAAGATGCAGATATTTATGTTGTAAACACTTGTGCTGTTACTTCCAAAGCTGCTTATCAGTCTCGTCAAATATTAAGGCGCATTAGAAGGCAGCATCCTAATGCAAAAATCATAGCAACTGGATGCCATGTCCAGACGGATCCTGGTTTGATAATTAGTTCAGTTGGTTCTGGTATCTGCCTTGCTGGTAATGAACAAAAGTCGCAGATAGCACCGATGTCTTTAAAATATAAAGGAGATAGTTGCACTGGGATCTTTGTTAGCGATATTTCAAAGGTAAAAAAGATATCTCCTTTATTTTTAAATAGGCCTCCAAAAGGAAGGACTAGAGTATTTTTGAAAATTCAAGATGGTTGTAATGCATTTTGTTCTTATTGCATTGTGCCTTATGCAAGAGGCAGGAGTAGAAGCCTCCCAAAGGAAGAAGTCATTTCACAAGTAGCTACTTTAGCAAAGCAAAGTGTAAAAGAGATTTGTTTAACCGGTATCCATATTGGTTATTATGGAAGGGACTTATCCCCTAGGTGTGATCTTTTTTCTTTGATTAAAGAGCTATGCGAAACATTTCCATCTGTGCGGTTTAGGTTGAGTTCAATTGAACCAACAGAGTTAGACTTAGATTTTGTACGATATGTAAAGACTTGTCACAATTTTTGCCGCCATTTTCATATCCCACTTCAAAGCGGTTCAGATAAAGTTCTCTCTGACATGAACAGAACTTATAAGGCCTCAATGTTTAAGGAGCTTATATTGGAAATAAAAGAGATATTACCTGAGTGCTCCATTGGAACAGATGTAATGACTGGCTTTCCAACTGAAACTGAAAATGATTTTGAAAAGAGCTATGAACTTTTAAATTCCCTTCCTATTTCTTATCTTCATGCCTTCCCATATTCACCACGGCCAGGAACTGTGTCATTTTATATGAAAAGATTGGTTAATCAAAAGGAGGCTAAAAGACGTGCTCAAAAGCTTATAGAATTAGGTTTGCAAAAGAAAAAAGAGTTTTATAAGTGTTTTTTGAATAAGGAAGTGTTAGTACTTTTTGAAAGGAGGCTTAGAAAGAATAAAAATTTTTATGAAGGGCATAGTGATAATTATTTACTTGTTAGGTCAATGTTTGAAACAGACCTGAGTAATAGTTTAAGGAAAGTAAAGATTATTTCTCTATATGATGACAAAGATGTTAGCCTATTAGCAAAAGTTATAGATTAGCCTACTAGTACTTGTTCAAGCACCTCTTTTAACTTATTTATAGAATATGGTTTAGGTATCGAGGCGTGAAAGCCATATTTTTCTGGCTCTTCAGAGATATCATCTGCAGAATATCCAGTTGAAATAATTGCCTTGATGTCTGGATCTATTTTTTTTATTTCCTTAAGCACATCTACTCCATTCATGTCTTCAGCCAATGTCATGTCAAAAAGCACGAGATCAAATGGGCTACTTTCATCTATAGCTTTTTTAAATTCATTTATGGCGTCTTGGCTGTTGTTTACACCAACAGCGTTAAATCCTAGAACCTTTAGTATTTCCATGGCAAGTTCAAGTATTAAATCTTCGTCATCAAGTATTAATATTTTTCTTTTTTTTACCATACTAGGATCTCTTCCCCCTTCTTTTTTGATATTTATTATCGGCAAAAAAGAAGAGGACAACAAATATAACTTGAGTCAATTTGTTACTGTGGTTAAAGTTAATAGCCTTAATTTAGAATCACAAGGTCTAAAGGGGATTTTATGCAATTTTTTGAAAGGGCAGGAAGGAAAAATACAGCAGCAACCTTAGAAATAGCTTTTAGTTATGCAAAAGAAAAGAATATTAAAGAAATTGTGCTTGCTTCTACATATGGCGATACTGCACTTAAGGCAGTTGACCAGCTTGACACTACACGATTTAAGTTAATTGTTGTTACTCATAATTACGGTTTTAAAGAACCTGCTAAACTAGAGATGACTAAAGAGATAAGAGAGGAACTTACAAGAAAAGGGGCTATTGTTTATACAGGGACCATGCCTTTTAGAAATATAGGCACTGCAATTAGACAAAGTCTTAAATACTCTCAACAAGATCTTATTGCAAATACCCTGAGACTTTTATGTCAAGGTTTAAAAGTTTGTGTTGAGTTGGCACTTATGGTATCAGACGCAGGACTTGTAGGGCTAGATGATATTATAACAATTGCAGGTACAGGAAGAGGAGCAGATACCGCGTGTGTAATTAAGCCTGCTTCTTCAAATAACTTATTTGACTTAAAGGTAAGGCATATAATTGTAAAGCCATATGACTGGTAAGGAAAAAGTCAATGAATAGAGATTCTATAAAAATCATCTGTCAAAATAAAAAGGCTAGGCATGAATATCATATCCAAGACACCTTAGAAGCGGGTATTGTACTTTTAGGACCTGAGGTGAAATCAATTCGAGAAGGCAGAATAAATATTAAGGATGGTTATGTAGAGATTAAAAATGGAGAGGCATGGCTCCAGAATGTGCATATTTCACCTTATCCGTATGCTACAAATACTGCTCGTCCTGATCCATTACGCCCAAGGAAACTTCTTCTGCACAAGAAGGAAATCAAAAGACTGGCTGGCAAGGTTAAGGAAAGAGGCTTTACTCTCATCCCTTTAAAGGTTTATCTTTCAAGAGGAAAAGTCAAAGTAGAAATCGCTCTTGCAAAGGGTAAGAAGATTTATGATAAAAGAGAGGCATTAAAGCGTAAAACTATTGATCGAGAGTTTGAGAAGCGCTTTAAGATTAGATAGGATTTTTTTCTGCCTGTTCTTTTAAAAATTCCACAAAAGCTCCAGCAAGAGGTGAAAGGACTCTAGTTTTATGAATAATGAGATAAAATTTTCTAGTTATTGAAAAGTCTCTAATTTTGGGCGAAAAAA
>CAYMRT010000250.1:0-5668 GCA_964392885.1 uncultured Desulfobacterales bacterium
TGATGACATAACTAAAATAAAAGATAAAAGAAACGAATGGGTTATAATTGATGTTGAACAGTTGCCTGAAGTATTGCAAGAAGATTTGATCTCTATTGTAAAAAGAATAGAAGTTAAAGAAGGTATAATTTTTCTACTAAAAACTACTCCACAATATGGATTTAAAAAAGATGCCAATCTTTATTTAGTTCAAAAAACAGATCTATATAATCAAATTCCTAAAATATTGCTTAGAGATGATTCAAGCATAGATAAGAAAAAGATAAGTGAAAGAGAGAGGGTAAGCTCGAATATCAAAAATCTTTCTATTTTGGTGGTAGAGGATAATCCTGTTAATCAAGAATTATGTCATGAGATGCTAAAAAGCCTAGGATGCAATGTAACTTTAGCACAAAATGGTAAAGAGGCCCTTAAAATTTTGGAGAAAAATGATTTTGATATAATTTTAATGGATTGTCAGATGCCAATTCTTGATGGATATAAAGCCACTGAAGAATATAGGAAACTAGAGCTTAAGAAAAAAATAAAAAGACAGACTCCAATAATAGCACTTACCGCATATGCAATGGAAGGAGACAAAGAAAAGTGTTTGCTTTGTGGCATGAATGATTATTTACCAAAACCTTTTAAGTTTGAACAGCTTAAGGAAAAGTTAGAGATTTGGGGAGGAGTTAAAAAGGAGGATTCTACTGTTAGCGATAAAGATAATCAGAAGGGCGATAATGATAAAGATCCAATAATTGATCAGGAAGCGTTGGAAGAGCTGAAGCAGCTAAGTAAGATGGCAGGAAAGGATGTTTTGTCAAATACTATTAAGAAATTCTTTGAAAACTCACCAGGTTATATAAAGGCTATGGAAGAAGCGCTAAAAAACAACGATTTTGAGGTACTTAGCAAAAGTGCCCATACACTCAAAGGTTCAAGTGGTTTTATTGGTGCTAAAAAACTAAGTAAATTGTGCTTAGAAATTGAGCAAAAGGCCAAGGCAAAAGATAATTCTTTTGATTCATCCCTTATTGACCATTTAAAACGAGAATATGAATATGTGGTAGAGGAGTTGTCTCGTTATTTAAGCTCATAAAAATATATGAAAAGGGCTGAGAGAAATTTCTTTATAGGTACAAGTGGTTGGAATTATGAGACCTTTATTGGAACTTTATATGAAAGAAGCACTCCTCAGAGAAAATATCTTGAATGTTACACAAAGTTTTTTAACACAGTAGAACTAAACGCCTCCTTTTATCGTTCTTTTCCTAAAAAGACTTGGGAAGGTTGGTATAAACGGACTCCAAAAGATTTTCTTTGGTCAGTAAAGGCCTCTAGATTTATTACTCATATAAAGAGATTAAACGCAGATGAAGAGTCAATAGATAAATTTTTCTCTATGGCTACCATCTTAAAGGAAAAGTTAGCTGTGGTGCTTTTTCAACTTCCTCCATCTTTAGAGTATGATCAAAAGGTGTTTGATGCATTTTTATCCCTTCTTCCAAATGATGTTAGGATCTCTCTAGAACCAAGACATGACAGTTGGTTTAAAGAAGAGGTATATGCAAAATTAAAGAAAAAAAATATTGCCTTAGTTTTTAGCCATACAGCAGGAAGATATCCATTTAAAGAGGTTTATACTGCCGATTTTTTGTATATCAGGCTTCATGGCATGGAATCTTTATATCGTGGAGCCTATGGTTATGAAGGGTTAAGGCCATGGATCAAAATTATTGAGTCATTTAGCGGAGATTCTTATATCTATTTTGATAATACGGCTGATGGTAGCGCAGCACAAGATGCACTTCTTTTAAAAAAAATCTTGCATGAACACTTTAGAGATTAACAATTCTATAAAATATAGTCTGGATTCTCACTTTGATTTGATGCAGATTCCACGCTTACCTGGAGTTTACTGTTTTTTATCTAAAGACGGTAGCTATCTTTATGTTGGAAAGGCAAAAAACTTAAGGAGTCGAATCGCTTCATACTTGAGAAAAGGAGCTGTGCATCAAGCAAAGACAGCTCTTATGTTAAAAAAGGCCAGTTTTTTGGATATATTTATCACTAAAAATGAAAAAGAGGCCCTTATCTTAGAGGCTCAATTAATCGGTGAGTTAAAACCAAAGTATAATATTAGATTGCGAGATGATAAGGCCTACCCCTTTATAAGGATAGGCGTTAAAAATCCTTATCCTAGAATTAGCATTGTAAGAAAAAGACAAATGGATGGGGCACTATATTTTGGGCCATTTACATCTTCTTCCTCTCTTAGAAATACTCTTAATATTATATCCACCCTTTTTAGATTAAGAACTTGTAGCGATTCTTCTATGAAGAGAAAGGTGCGTCCTTGTATAAAATATCAAATAAATAGATGTAGTGCCCCTTGCACAGGAAATATTTCCAAGGAACATTATCGTCAAGATGTGCTAAGGGCTAAGGAATTTCTGCAAGGAAAAACAAAGACGGTGTTAACCAATCTTAAAACTCAAATGGATAGAGCAGCTTCAAAGCTTGAGTTTGAAAGGGCAGCTCAGATAAGAGATCAAATAAGGGCAATAAAGAATCTTTTAGAGATTCAAACTGTTGTTTCAAAGCAAAAGGCAGATTTTGATGTGATCTACATAGAAATTAAAGATTCACTAGCTTGTGCAGGAGTGCTCCATGTAAGAGAAGGCATTTTAAAGGCAAAAGAAGTGATGGCACTAGAAGTAAATATAATTGATACTTCAGATAGTTATAGTCAATTTATAAAGCTGTTTTATAAAGACCTGCTCCCTCCAAAGGAAATTATTTTGCCAATTGTACCAGAAGATAAAGATGAACTTCAGGAGTACTTAAAGGCTATATCAGGATATGAAATAAAGATTAAAACTGCTAAAAGGGGCGAAAAAAAGGCGCTTTTAGATACAGCCCGAATAAATGCAAGCCAGCATCTTTTAGAAGACAAAATAAGAAGGAGCAATTGGCATGAAACAGCCCAACTTATGAAGTCTATATTTAAATTAAAACGCCTGCCAAAACACGTTGAAGGCGTAGATATTTCTAATACTTCTGGTGTTGATGCTGTCGGTAGCTTGGTATGTTTTAAAGAGGGCGTGGCTGAAAAGAGGAGCTATCGACATTACAATATTAAGATCGAAGGGCCTGATGACTATTCAATGATTTATGAGGTAATAACACGCAGAGTTTCTTCTAACAGGTCTCTTCCTGATCTTTTTATTATTGACGGTGGACCTGGACAACTTTCAATGGCATTAAAGGCTGTGGAAGATCTTGGTATAAAAAATAGTCCAGATTTTATTTCAATTGCAAAGGAAAGAGATAACGAGGGGGAAAAGATCTATCTTTTCCCCAATAAAGATCCACTTATTTTAGAAAAAAATAGCACAGTACTTCAATTCTGTCAGAAAGTGAGAGATGAGGCACACAAATTTGGTATAAGTTTTCATAGAAAAAAGAGGGCTAAAAGGACATTGGCTTCTAGTTTATCACAAATTAAAGGACTTGGCCCTGCAAGGACAAAGTTACTGTTAAGACATTTTGGTTCAGTAGATGCCATAAAAAAGGCCGATCTTTATCAGCTTGAAGGCGTTAAGGGCATTCCTAAAAGTCTTGCAAAAGATATTTATGATTTTTTCCATAAAATCGAAAATAAATCTTTTTAAATATGTCTAAGATAAAGAAGTTACCGCAGCATATAGCAAACCAGATTGCCGCAGGAGAGGTTGTTGAAAGACCGGCCTCTGTTGTAAAGGAACTTGTTGAAAATGCCATTGACGCAAATGCTTCCCAGATTGAGATTGTTTTAGTGGATGGAGGAAAGGAGCTTATTGAGGTCTTTGACAATGGTTCTGGTATGACAAAGGATGATCTTAAACTTTGTATAGAACCCCATGCCACCAGCAAGATTTATACTCAAGAAGACCTTTTTGCTATTAAGACACTAGGTTTTAGGGGAGAGGCCCTAGCAAGCATTGCATCTGTTAGCAGGTTTTCTGTAGCCTCTAGGCCTAGAGGCAAAGATAGTCAGGGGTGGGAGATAAAGGTTGACTTTGGACGCTTTAAAAGGGTTCAGCCAAGTGCTTGTCCAGAGGGCACCCTTGTTCAAGTAAAAGATCTTTTTTTAGAAGTACCTGCTAGATTAAAATTTTTAAAAGGTGCTCAAAGTGAATATCTAAGATGTTTGTCAATGATTCATCTTTTTTGTGTAGCTTGGCCAGAGATAGGCTTTAAGCTCAAAAGAAATAAAAAAATAGTTTTAAATAAAAAGCAGAATGAGGATGTTGAAGACAGAATAGAACTTCTTATTGGAAAGAAAAACATAGATTATCTTATTAAGGTAAAAAATAAAATAAATGCCGTATCACTTAATGGTTTTATTGGAGATCCAGATGAAATAAGAGTTTCATCCAGAAACTTTCACTTCTTTTTAAACAGACGTCCTATTACTAGCCCCGTGTTATGGAAGGCTATAAATGAGGCCTTTAAGGGTTATATGGTAAAAGGCAATTATCCCACTGGCGTTTTATTTTTAGATATTGATCCAAGCCTGGTAGATGTAAATGTTCATCCCTCAAAAAGTGAAGTAAGATTTGAAAATGCCCAAGACATATTTAGGCTTATTTATCATTCAGTAAAAAATGGCTTGGAAAAAAAACACACTAAGGGCCTTAATTTTCATTCTTTTCAAAAAGATGAAGAATCTTCTGCTCTTTTTGTTAAAGAAGAGGTTCCGCTTCCTTGGGAACAATATACCCCAAAAAGAATGGAGATGCCCTTAAATAAGGCTTCTTCCGAGACTTCTATTGATGGAAAATATCAAGGTAAGGATTACGATTTTTATCTTCTTGGTCAATTTGCAAATAGCTATATAGTTTATGAGAAAGAAAAAGAGCTTTTTATCCTTGATCAACATGCTGCCCATGAAGCTATTATATTTAAAAGGTTAATGGATGAATTTGAAAGAAAAGGAAACATAGAAAGGCAACGGCTTTTGTTTCCTATTGTATTGGAGCTTCTCCCTCATGAACTCCAAAAGATACTTGATGGAGTTAACGTTTTAAAAAATGCAGGGATAGAAATTGAGGAGTTTGGTTCCAGGGAGGTTATCGTTAGCGCACTTCCTACCATTTTTTCTTCAGAAGGAGATTATTATTCTTTTATTTATGAGTTGTTGAAGCCATTTATAGAAGGTGAAAAACCTAGTGAGAAAGAGCTTTATAGAGATATTTTTAGTAAAATGGCTTGTGCTATTGCAATTAAGGCAAATAAAAAACTGCAAAAAGAGCAGATGATAAGCTTGGTAAAGGAAGTATATGAGGTAGGAGTGACAAATTGTCCACATGGCAGACCCATCTTAAAGTCCATAGGGCTTAGCGAGCTTGAAAAAAAATTTTTTAGAAAATGATAGATAATCTTGCTCTGGCTCCCTTTCCAATAATTGCGGTGTTAGGACCAACTGCTGTGGGGAAGACCCAAGTTGCAATTAAGCTTGCAAAAAGGGTTAGAGGAGAAATTGTAAATCTCGACTCTATACAAATTTACAGAGGTCTTGATATAGGCTCTGCAAAGCCAACCAAAGAGGAACAGGATGAAATTAGGCATCATCTAATTGATATCTTGGAACCAGATGAGGTCATTGATGCACCTACTTTTGCATTCAAGGCCTCTTTAGTTA
>CAYMRT010000251.1:0-3937 GCA_964392885.1 uncultured Desulfobacterales bacterium
TAACCATTCACCACACCTCTTAGAGGTTCTTTTATATTCATTCGCCATATTTCAGGGTTTTTCTCATCACCTAATGGATCTGCAAAGAGTTCAACGTTTATATAATCTTTGTTAAGGCCATTGAGATAAACCTGCAAATAAGCCTGATAAGAATTGTCTTGCTCTACCATTTCAAAATTGCCAAAGTAGATGTTTTTCCAATGTTTTTCACAATGTCTTTGCCATCTAAGAAGTTCTTCTCCAAGCTCACCATTATTGGAGCTTCGCTTTTCATATAAACTAGCGCTTGGAATATAAAATTTTTCAGTATATGCTCTTAACATCCTATTACTTGAAAATTCTGGAGTCAGTCTAGACATACTATTTTTTATCATTAACACCCACTTTCTTGGGATTCCGTGTTCATCTCTGTGATAAAAAAGTGGTATTATTTCTTTTTCTAATATGTCGTATAATTCGTTTGCTTCCTTTTTATCATAATTAGGGTCATTGCCATGTTCTTTTCCATCTCCTATAGACCAACCTACATCAGGTTGATAGGCTTCAGCCCACCAGCCATCTAAGACAGAAAGATTAAGTCCGCCATTAACTAAAATTTTCATCCCGCTAGTGCCACTTGCTTCAAAAGGGCGGCGAGGATTATTGATCCAGACATCTACTCCTTGTACAAGTTTTTTGGCAACAATCATGTCATAGTCTTGAATAAAAACCACCTTTCCGAGCACATCTTTCCTTTTTAAAAAAGAATACCATTGTTTTATCATGTCTTTTCCTATCTCATCTTGTGGATGAGCCTTGCCTGCAATTATCAATTGTACAGGTTTGCCGGGAATATTAAGAATTTTGGCTAGTCGTTCTTTATTTGCGAGGAGTAAATTGGGCCTCTTGTAACTTGTAAATCTTCTTGCAAAACCAAGGGTTAATGCGTTTGGATCAAGAAAATCTTCAAAAGATTCTATTGGATATTCAGGTCCATAGGTAGCCGTTTGCCAGGAAAGTCTTTTTCTTACAAAATTTATTAGTTTTATTCTTTCTTTTGTTCTAAATTCCCATAATTCCTCGTCACATATATTTTCTACATCTTTTTTTATTGTATCGAGAGTTCCAAGCCATCTATCGTGTCCACATGCTTTTGACCAAAGTTTATCTGCATCTCTTGATTCCCATGATGGAACATGAACAGCATTTGTTATGTGGCTAACTGGTATTTCATAGATTGGCCATCTAGGGAAAAGAGGTGAAAAAATCTTTTTACTTACACTTTCGTGAAGCTTACTAACCCCATTTGTAAAAATACAGCTTCTCATCGCAAGGTAAGCCATGTTAAACGGTTCATTATCATTTTCAGGATCTTTTCTTCCTAGTGCTAGAAACTCCCTTTCAGAAATAGAGAGTTCTTTTGCATAAAGTCTAGCATATGGACTAAACATGTTTGCAGGATATCTATCAAACGCTGCATCGACAGGGGTATGGGTTGTAAATATATTGCCAGAGCGGACACAGTTTAATGCCACATAAAAAGAACATCTCTTTCTTTTCATAAAGCTTTTAGTACGTTCAAGAGCGGCAAAAGCTGCATGGCCCTCATTTAAATGGCATACATTGACGTCTAACTTTAGTGATTCAATAAGCTTCCATCCTCCAATTCCCAAAACGATTTCTTGCTGTAGGCGCATTTCTTCCCCGCCTACATACAGTTTCCCTGTGATACCCCGATCTTGTGGAGTATTTCTAGGGTCATTGCTGTCAAGAAGAAAGAGCCTGCTTTTTCCTATTTTAACTTTCCATGTCTTCAAGATTAGCTTTCTTCCTGGAAGTTCTACCTCAATGAGTAGCCAATCACCTTTTTCATCTAAAAGAGGCATAACTGGAAGCACTACAGGATCATTGTATGGATAAAATTCTAGTTGATTTCCATAGGCATCAATAGCTTGCCTAAAGTAACCCTGTTGATATAAAAGGCCAATTCCATAAAGAGGAATGTCAAGGTCATTGGCAGTCTTTAAATGATCTCCTGCTAAAATACCAAGCCCACCAGAATAGATAGGCAGAGCTTCACTTAAACCAAATTCCATGCTGAAATATGCTATACCTTTTAGTTTTGAATCTTTAAATTTTTGCTTATACCAGCCGGCAGTTTTGCTTGACTGTTCAATTTTTTTTAGCTGTCTATTTATTTCTGACAAAAATTCTTGGTTGTTAGATAATTCTTCAAGTTTCTTTTGACTAACACTTTCTAGTATGAACCAAGGGTTACCAGTAGCTTCCCACATTTCTGCATCAATACTCCTCCAAAGATCTTCAGCTTCTCTATCCCAACTCCAGCGCATGTCCATTGCTAATTCAGCAAGTCCAGTAAGTTTTTTGGGTAAGGTCCTTGGCAGATATCTACTTGGATGCATTAAATTGCCCCCTTGTTTGTTTTCTTTGGCTTGACCCTGTAATAGGTGTAACTTATTATTTTCTCATGAATATATTATTGCACATATGTTGTGGGCCTTGCACACTTTATCCTTTAAAGATTTTGTGCCAGAAGGGTCTTAGTGTAACAGGTTTTTTCTTTAACCCCAACATTCATCCATTTACTGAATTTTATAAAAGAGTTGAAGCGCTAAAGAGTGTATCTATTTTAAAAAAACTTCCTATAATATGGCATCCTACAGGATATGGCTTAAATGAATGGATGGAAAAACTAGAGGGTGAGTTCTCTTTTGGTAAAAGATGTCTAAAATGTTATGAAATAAGACTTGAAGAAGCTGCCCAAAAGGCAAAGGAATTAAAATTTGATCTTTTTTCAACAACACTTCTTTACAGTAAGTATCAACTTCATGAAGCAATTAAAGAAATAGGCTTAAAAAAGGGAGAAAAATATAAGATTAAATTTTATTATGAAGATTTTAGATTAGGGTGGAAAGATGGTATTAATGAGTCAATAAAGCTTGGTATTTATAGACAGGCCTATTGTGGATGTATATTCAGTGAAGCAGAAAGATATTCAAATAAGATAAATAAACTTAAGAAAGAATTTGTTGAGTCAAATGGAGGTGTGTTGTAATGAGCCCTTTTCACGAGTTTGGAAAGGTACTCATATTTTTAGGCATATTTATGATAATTGTTGGGCTTTTTTTGTTTTTTATACCTAAAATTCCGTTTATTGGCAGGCTGCCTGGAGATATAATTATAAAAAAAGACAACTTCACTTTTTATTTTCCTCTTGCGACTTCGATTCTTTTGAGCATAATTTTGACAATACTTTTTTCTATATTTAGAAAATGATTAGAAGAGATTTTTTTAAAAGATGTCTTTTATTGTTTTTTTTTGGGGGGACATCTATCCCCCTTTTTTCTTTTTTAATGAAAGAGAGGTATAGGCCTCCTGTTGAATTTCAAATTCGTAAAGAGTTAAAAGTTGGCGAAATTCTTTTAGAAAAAGATTTTGTACTTTTTATGGAAAAAGAAGGCCCTTTAGCTGTTTCTAGAAAATGTACTCATCTTGGTTGTAAGCTTAATTTCTTAGATAAGATACAAGGCTTTATCTGTCCTTGTCATCAAAGCAGGTTTTCCTGGAAGGGGAAATATATTAAAGGGCCTGCTAAAAAAGACCTCAAGAGGTTCCGAGTTAAAAAGCTTGAAAAAAAGCAAGGAATTATAGTGTATCTTCCGCGATGAAAGAAAGTTTAACCTATGGCCAATTGAGCCTGGCCTTTTTGCTAATTTCAATAATCTCTGGATTTATAATAAGTTATCACTATGAGGTTTCTTTGCCTTTTATCTCAACTGTTACAATTGATGCACTTCTTCCATATGGTTGGTTTTGGAGATCTCTTCATTTCTGGTCAAGTCAAGCCTATGTATTATTTCTCTGTTTTCACATTTTTGACTTAAGAAATAAGGTGCATGAAGCAAAAAAAAAGGCAAAAGTTCACTGGAGTATTGTA
>CAYMRT010000252.1:0-9322 GCA_964392885.1 uncultured Desulfobacterales bacterium
TGAAACAGAGCTTATAATAAAAAAAGGCAGGCTTTTATACTCTTTAAGCCCCATTGATAATCCGGCAGTGGATATAGTTGCAATTAAAGAGGTTTCTAGTGATATAACAGTTGGTTTAGAGGTGAGCGGTACATTAAAGAAACCGGTTATGAGGCTTTTCTCCAAACCCTATTTGCCTCAAACAGAGATTATGGCATATCTTCTTGGCAAACCTAAAAATAAAAGCGGGTTTAGTTCCTCAAGCCTTATTGCTGCAGGTTCAAATCTTTTTCTTGAAAAGGTGAGGGAAAAATTGGGCTTTTTTAATGAAATGAAAGTTGATACAGGGGAAGAAAAGGATGACCTCGCTCTTGTTCTTGGTACATATCTGAGGCCAGATTTGTATGTAAAATTTATAAATGATTTTGGAGACAAGGTATCAAAGATTATTTTGCGATACGAGTTGTCAAAACATATAGAGCTTGAGACTGAGACAGGTGAAAGCCCATCTATTGATATATTCTATAAAATAGAGAGATAAGCTGTTATATTTTAACTTTTATAGTGTTGTAGTTTGAAGCATTACCAAGAATACCATCTGCCAGATATATATGGCCTATGTCTTGCCAATTTTTGCCAAGTAATGTGGCACCATATGCGTCTATTGCAACCGGATCAAAACTTGCAAGAATTTTATTTATAGGAGGGTTGCATTTAGGCCCACTAAGATGTGAAGAGGCCATTCCAACTGTTGCATCAAGCAAGACAAAATCAGGACATCTTGCACAATTTAAATCAAAGATAGCCTCATGGATATTTTGATGAAATGCTGATTTTTTCCAGTGCCCACCTTGTTGATAATATTTGGGAGGACAAACACCGATCATATTCTTCATAGAAAGGGTTACGCTGGCAAGTGTATGTGCCTTTAGCACAGGAACGGAGATTAAGAAAGATTTAAAAATAACCTCTGGAAGGTGCATTTTATCCCAGTTTTTTCCATTTTTAAGTGTTATTTCAATACATGGTTCATAATTTAGATCTAAAAATTTTACTCCCTTTATGTGTTTGAAATATCCATGAATTTCAAATAAGTCCAATGTATCCTTGTCAAGTTCACCTGTTCCATCGGCAATTATAATTTCTGCGCCAGGTAGATTTTCTTTTAGAAATTTAACGAGCTCTTTTACAAGCCAATAAGGAGTGGTAATTGGTGGAGGGCTAGCATTAACTAAATTTGGTTTTATAAGGATCTTATCTCTGTTTGAGTTTTTTATAAGTTTAATCAGTTCAGTGGCTTTAAGAAGAGTTTGCACTTTTTCTCTATTTTCGTTAAAGCTTATTTCATATATAGTAGCTTTTCTCATGATTGTTTGGTTATTGTCTGAAAAATTTTTTAGTAGGCTTAAATATTAAAATGAATAATCAGCAAATTGCCAGCCTTTTTTATAAAACAGCAGATCTTCTTGAAATTAAAGGAGAAAATCCTTTTAGGGTCAGGGCATATAGAAATGCAGCTAGGACTATTGAATCCCTCGGAAAAGATATTGCTGAGATGGTAGATAAGGGAGAAGATCTGACAAAATTGCCTGGTATTGGAAAAGATCTTGCCCAAAAGATCTTTGAAATACTTGAAACAGGTAGTTTTACAAAATTACAGGAATTAGAGAGTGAAATTCCGAAGGGGTTAATTGAGCTTTTAAAAGTAGAAGGCCTTGGTCCTAAAAGGATTAAGACTCTATATGAAAGGCTTGGAATAGCAGATTTAGATCAATTAAAAAACGCTGCCAGAGCTGGACAAATAAGCAGCCTTCCAGGTTTTGGGAAAAAACTTGAAGAGACAATTTTAAAAGGGATTGTCCTTGCAAAAAAGGAAGGTCGTAGGTTTAAGTGGGCTTATGTAAATTCTTATGCGCAAGAACTTCTTATTTATTTGAAAAAGGCTAAGTGGCTTAAAGAAGTAGAGATTGCCGGAAGTTTTAGGCGTAAGAAGGAAACTGTTGGAGATTTGGATATACTTGTTACTGCAACCTCTACAACAAAAGTTATAGAACATTTTGTTAAATTCCCTGATATAAAAAAGGTAATTTCTAAAGGACAGACAAGATCTACTGTCATCTTGGAAAGTGACATTCAAGTAGATTTAAGGGCAGTTGAAGAGGAAAGTTATGGTTCGGCTCTTCACTACTTTACAGGGTCAAAGGCACATAATATTGCCATTAGGGCGTTAGCACAAAAAAAGGGGCTCAAGATTAATGAATATGGGGTTTTTAAAGGTGAAAAGAGGGTTTCTGGTAAAAATGAACTAGATGTATTTGAGGCAGTTGATTTACCCTTTATCCCACCTGAGCTTAGAGAAAACAGAGGAGAAATAGAAGCAGCCAGATCTGGAAGACTTCCTAGCCTCATTAAGCTTCAAGATATAAAAGGAGATCTTCACTGTCATACAAAATGGAGTGATGGTAGATATGATATTGAAGATATGGTTAATGCTGCAAAAAGACTAGGTTATAAATATTTGGCAATTACAGATCACTCAAAAAGGCTCGCAATGATAAAAGGCCTTGATGAAGATAGGCTTAAACAACAGGCAGAAGAGATTGAAAAAGTTAAAGAAATGCATAAGGATTTTTTTATATTAAAAGGTATTGAGGTGGATATTTTAGAAGATGGAAGCCTCGATTTAGATGATGAGGCACTTGCTTCTTTAGATGTTGTAGTTGCAGCTATACACAGTAGATTTAAACTTTCCAAAAAGAAACAAACTCAAAGAATTATAAGGGCAATTGAGCATCCGCTAGTAAACATAATTGCACACCCTACTGGAAGATTAATTGGTACAAGAGAAGGATATGAGCTTGATATGGAAGAGATATTTTATTGTGCAAAGGATTCAGGTACAATCCTTGAACTTAATGCACAGCCTGATAGACTTGATTTAAACGATGTTAATCTTAAACTTGCAAAAGAAATAGGAACAAAAATAGCAATTAGTACCGATGCTCATAATACAGATAATCTATTGTATATGAGATATGGTATAAACCAGGCGAGAAGAGGATGGATTGAAAAAGGAGATGTGATTAATACTTTACCTTTAAATGATCTATTAAATATCTTGCGAAAGAAAAAGGATCATAATTAAGTTTATCGTCTTTTTTTAAAGAAATCCTTTAAGATTTCTGCACATTCTTGTTGTAAAATTCCTCCTTTTGTTAAGATTCGATGATTTATTCCTTTTAATGTATTTATATCAATTACTGAGCCAAATGCTCCAGCTTTTTTATCATAAGCACCAAAATAGAGCATTTTAATCCTAGCCCAAATAAGTGCTCCTGCACACATAAGACATGGTTCGAGAGTTACAAACATTATTGTATCGGTTAGCCTATAATTATTAATAACATTGGCAGCCTGCCTTATGGCAAGAAGCTCTGCATGGGCAGTTGGATCATTTAAGGCAATTGGACTGTTATAGGCCTCTGCAAGCACTTTTCCTTCTTTTGATATTATAAGTGCACCTACAGGGACTTCATTGCATGACTGGGCCTGTTTGGCAAGGTTAATTGCCCTTTGCATGTAATATTCTATTTCCTTTGATGAAAGATTCAGCATGATTAATTAAGAAGCAAGTAGTCCATTTTCAGCAAAACTGAAATAACTTGATGGGCCTGAAATAATTATATGGTCTAGCATCCTTACATCAATAATCATTCCGGCCTTTTTAAGTTGTTTAGTGAGTTCTATATCAGCTTTTGATGGCTCGTTAGAGCCAGATGGATGGTTGTGTGCAACTATTATTGATGTAGCATTTTTTAATAGGGCTTGTCTCATTACTTCTCTAGGATAGACAGGTGCTATATTTGTTGTGCCTTTAAAAAGTTCGTCAATTTCAATTATATTATTTTGAGCATTTAAATAAATTACGCAAAAGCTCTCTCTATCTTTAAAAGATAGCCAATGGCATAAATAATCCACTACATCTTTAGCACTTTTTATGGTTTTTGAGTGTTTAAGCTGATCTTTTAAAAATCTTCTGGCAACTTGATGAATAAATTTTATGGCAAATGCGTTCTTGGGCCCAACGCCCTTTACCTTTTGAAGTTCTCTAATATCTGCTTCAAGTACCTTGGCAAGTGAGCCAAATTGTTTATAAAGCTGTCGGGCTTGAAGTTTGCAATCTTTTCTAGGAGTGCCAAGTGCTAATAAAAGTTCTATTATCTCTTCATCAGTAAATGCATCTATACCGTATTCTAAAAATTTATCTCTTAATCTTTGTCTATGCCCTTCGGCCATAATTTAGACTGTTTTTTATTTATTCTTTTGAAATGCCAACACTGGCCAGATAGATTACACTTTCTTCTTTTCCATCAAGGCCAAGAAGCTTATTTATTTCATCATCAAAAAAAGCACCTATTGGACAAGCACCAAGGCCCATAGCAGAAGCGGCAAGAAGGACATTTTGACAGATATGTGCTACATCCATAAAAACATATCTCATGCCCCTTGATCCATATTTTGACATGGTACGTCTAAAAACAGAAGACCATATAAAGACCACCTGTGCATTCCAGCACATTGGTTGGCCTAAACAGCAGTTGCCTAGCTCTTTTCCGTAATCTCCAAGGGCAAGCTCTTCTAAATGCCCCCAGACAATATTGTAATGATAAATGCCTTTAGGAATTTCTTCCACGGCATTTGTTAGGATGTAGGTTTCAATAGGATAAAGGGCCCCTGCACTAGGGGCTGTGCGCAAAAGATAACTACCAACCCTTGCTGTAATGCCTTGTGCTGCCCACAAAAGTTTAGAAAGATCTTTTGGGGTAAGCTGCCCTTTTTTATATTTTCTGATAGAACGTCTTTTTAAAAGCGACTCCCAAAAACCCTTTCCATCAGGTTCAAATTTGGGCAAATTAATGGTAGTTACTCCTTGATATTGCTTGAAAGCCTCTGTTGGGGTTATATTTTCTTTCCCTTTTCTATTTAAAAGTTCTTCTCTTGTATGTTTGGTTTGTTCAAGGAAAACAAGTCCTATGCTTTTTAGATAATCTGGCATTTTTATTTGTTTAAAAGTTCGGTCCTTGTAAAGATCGCTTTTAGTTCAAAACCATGTTGGGCAAGGAGTTCTCTCCCGCCCTCTTCCCTGTCAACAACAGTTAGTACAGTACCTACATTATAGCCTTCAAGTTGGGTCCGCTCAATTGCCTTGATAAGTGTGCCGCCAGTAGTAACAACGTCTTCAACAAGGGCAACAAATCGCCCTTGAGGTATGTTCCCTTTCCCTTCTATCCAAGATCCTGTACCATGCCCTTTGGGTTCTTTCCTTATTATAAATGCTGGGATAGGCGTCCCTTCAAGATAGCTTATAATTGATACGGCAGTTACCAATGGATCTGCTCCTAATGTCATACCTCCAACGGCTGTAATGTCTTTATCTAATTTTATCATTTCAAAAAGGAGCTTTCCGCAAAGATATGCTCCTTCTGCAGAAAGAGTAGTCTGTTTGCAGTCAATATAAAAATCGCTCATCTTGCCAGAGGTTAGTTTAAAGGTGCCTTCTCTATATGATTTTTCAAGTATTATTTGCTTTAATCTTTCTTTTTCTTTTACCATTGTAATAAAAAGCTCCCTTTTTATTTCTTAATCAAAAACTCTGGAGAAAATAGTATCTACATGCTTTAAATGATAATTAATATCAAATATTTCTTCTATCTCTTCCCTTGTAAGATGTTTGGCAAGATCTTTATCTTCAAGAAGAAGTTCTTTAAATTCTCCTTTTCCTTGCCATACCTCCATTGCTCTTTTTTGTACTATTGAATACGCTTCTTCACGGCTAACTCCTTTTTGCGTAAGTTTAAGTAATACCTGTTGTGAAAATATAAGACCTTTAAGCATATTAAGATTCTTTTTCATATTTTCCGGATAGACCACGAGCCTTGAGAGAAGCCCATTTAACCTTGCAAGCATAAAGTCTGCTGTGATAAAGCCGTCAGGGCATATGAAGCGTTCAACTGAGGAATGACTTATATCTCTTTCGTGCCAAAGTGCTACATTTTCAAGGGCTGGAATACAATAAGAGCGCACCATCCTTGCAAGACCGCAAAGATTTTCAGAAAGAATAGGGTTTCTTTTATGAGGCATGGCAGAAGATCCCTTTTGGCCTTTTCTGAAATATTCTTCTGCTTCCAGCACCTCTGTTCTTTGGAGATGACGTATCTCAGTTGCAATCTTTTCAACAGTACTTGCTAAAATTGCAAGGGAAGTGAAAACTTCAGCATATCTATCCCTTTGTACTATTTGATTTGAAACAGGAGCAGGCTTAAGTCCAAGTTTCTTGCAAACATATTCTTCCACTCTTGGATCAACGTTGGCAAATGTCCCAACTGCCCCTGAAATTTTACCATAACTTATACATTCTCTGGCATTTTCAAGACGACGCAAATTCCTTTTCATTTCATCATACCAAATGGCTAGCTTTAACCCAAAAGTTATGGGCTCTGCATGAATACCATGCGAACGGCCAATCATTACAGTATATTTGTGCTCCATTGCTCTTTTTTTTATGGTTTCCATGCATTCTTTTACATCGTCAATAATAATATCCATGGCATCTTTCATGCGGATGGCCATGGCAGTATCAAGCATATCTGAGGAGGTAAGTCCCCAATGAAGATAGCGGGCAGCAGGACCTACATATTCTGCAACATTTGTCAAGAAAGCGATGACATCGTGCCTTGTTTCTTCCTCTATCTCAAGGATTCTTTTTTCATCAAAGGCAGCCTTTTCCTTAATTTCTTTAGCAGCCTCCTTTGGAATAACGCCTAGCTCTGCCCATGCTTCCGCTGCAAGTATTTCGACTTTAAGCCATGAGGCATATTTACTTTCCTCTGTCCATATTTTTTTCATTTTTTCTCTAGCATATCTTTCCAGCATGATAATCTCTCCTATTTTTTATTTTTTTAATTATCATGGCATTTTCTTGAGTAGATTTAAGTCCCTCATTAAGTTTAATTTACAAAATACCTTTTTAATATAGTAGCCACATTAATCTGCTCTTCTTCTGTTAAATAAGGATGCATAGGAAGGCTTAATACTTCGTTTGCTGCTTTTTCTGCATTTGGAAACATCCCCTTTTTAAATCCAAAGCCATTTAATGCAGATTGGAAGGGAAGAGGTTTGGGATAGTGAATGGCAGTTGGAATGCCATTACTATTCAGATAAGAAGATACCTCATCTCTATCTTTTGATATTATTCTTATGGTAAACTGTGCATATACACTTTTACAATCTTTTGGAATCTTTTGAAATGCAATGTGTTCTTTAAGTGATCTTAGTAACTCTATATATTTTGCAGCCACTTTTTGCCTAAGCTCAATCTCGTTTTCAAAAAAACTAAACTTAGTGAGCAATACAGAAGCTTGGATCGTATCAAGCCTCGAATTTAAACCAACCTTTTCATGCTCATATCGTTTTTTTGAGCCATGAATCCGAAGCATTTTAACATTCTCATAAATCTCCTTATTATTTGTAAAGATCATTCCCCCGTCACCATAACATCCAAGAGGTTTTGATGGAAAAAATGACGTAACCCCTACATCGCTTAAATTACAAGAACGCTTATTTTTATAAGTCGCTCCAAAAGATTGACATGCATCTTCAATTACAAGCAGATGGTTTTCTTTAGCTATGTCATTTATGGCATCCATATCTGAGCAGAGACCATAAAGACTTACAGGCATGATGGCCCTTACATCTTGTCCGTTTTTCTTTAAGTCAAAAACAGCCTTTTTCAACAAGTCAACATCAATGTTAAAGGTTTCAAAATCTATATCTACAAAAAAAGGCTTAAGGCCAAGGAGCAATATAACTTCAACTGTTGCAAAAAAGCTAAATGGTGTTGTTATAACAATAGAACCTTTTGGAATATCACTGGCCATTAAGGAGAGCATTAGTGCATCTGTACCAGATGCCACCCCTACTGCATATTTAGTTCCTACAAATTCCGAAAGCTTGTTTTCAAGGGCAGCAACTTCATCTCCAAGTATAAATTGGCCTGATCTAACAACTTTTAAAATAGATTCATCAATTTCTTTGCTGTATTTTCTATATTGTCTTTTTAAGTCGATAAATTGCATATTTTCCTCATGTCTTATTAAGTTCTTTTATTGCCATGTTTAGCCTTTGGGCAGCATCTCTTATCTCTTTTTCGTTTGTAAGAATACCAAGACTCAGCCTTATAGCTCCCTTTGCTATATGTTCATCTACATTCATTGCAGAAAGGACATGAGAGACCTTTATGCTTCTATCATGACATGCAGCACCAGTTGATGCAAACACACCCTTTGCCTTTTCGAGAACTTGTGCTCCAATGGTACCAGGGATGGCAACAAAAAGTGTATTTGGAAGGCTAAGTTCATCTGGAACAAATTTCACAATATCTTTATTCTCTTTCTTTAATAACTCAAACAATAGCTGTTTTAACTCTGTTAGCTTGTTTGAAAAAGCGGATACTTTATCTTTTAAAAATCTACATGCTTCACCAAGGCCGCAAGCGAGAGGCACTGGCTCTGTGCCTGGTCTTAGACCATTTTCTTGACCAGCACCAAAGAGAATACTCTCTAGTTGGACGCCTTCTTTTACAAATAAAGCCCCAATACCTTTTGGAGCATATATCTTGTGGCCTGCTATTGTTAAAAGATCAACTTCTAATTTTTCAACATCAACTTGTATCTTGCCAACTGCCTGAGCTGCATCTGTGTGAAATATTATATTGTGTTTTTTACATATTTTTCCTATTTGAGAAATAGGCTGGATAGCACCCGTTTCATTGTTTGCAAGCATTACAGAACAAAAAATTGTATCTCTTTTTATGGCACTTTCTATATCTTTAGGATCAATAGTACCATCTTCTTTAGGCGAGATAAAATCAACTTCAAAACCTTGCTCCATCAAATAGATAAAAGGATTCAATACAGAAGGATGTTCAATCCTTGTAGTAATTAAATGCTTGCCTCTGTGAGCATATTTCCGTACAGCACCAATTATAGCCAAATTATTTGACTCGGTTCCACCGCTAGTAAATATTATTTCATTGCTTTTTGCACCAATAATATTTGCAACTTGTAATCTTGCTTGCTCTAGGACATCTTTGGCGGTTTTCCCTATTCTATGAGCACTACTGGGGTTTCCCCAAAAATTCTCTAAG
Organism: uncultured Desulfobacterales bacterium; assembly: GCA_964392885.1. GTDB lineage: Bacteria > Desulfobacterota > Dissulfuribacteria > Dissulfuribacterales > QOAL01 > JAADCZ01. The sequence goes on from CAYMRT010000252.1 coordinate 9,185, forward strand.
GTATCTTCAATAACTCCTATTACTTCTTGAAGAACAGGGGTAGTGGCATTGTAATCCAAGTAAATTTCTTTAGGCATATTTTTTGCTTATCCTCGCAAATAAAATTTATACTCTATTAAGATGGGATATTATTGACCA
>CAYMRT010000253.1:0-2666 GCA_964392885.1 uncultured Desulfobacterales bacterium
TTCCCAATATAGTGGAATTAAGTGGGATAAAGTGGGGTAAAGGGGGGCAACTGAATGTTTCGTGGCAGATCGACCCATAATCTTGATACTAAGGGTCGATTAAGCATCCCCGCTAGATTTAGAGATGTTCTTAAGACCAAGTACGACAACAAATTAATAATTACTAATTTACCTAATTGCTTAGCTGCATATCCCACTGATGAGTGGAAACAAATAGAAGAGCAATTCACTAAATATAGATTTGGCCCCCCAGATATATTGGCCTTTAAAAGATATTTACTAGGTGCAGCGGTAGATTGCACCTTAGATGGGCAAGGTAGAATATTAATCCCTGCCCATTTAAGACAAGAAGTTCAAATAGATAGAGAAGTCGTTTTGGTGGGTATGCTCAATTATTTTGAAATTTGGAGCAAGGAACTCTTAGATCAGCAACTAGCAGAAACCAAGGAAAACTTTGATGCCATTAGCAATGACATTATTAAAGAATACGGCATTGGACTTTAATATCGAACAGATTCATAGGCCAGTATTACTTAAAGAGGTCTTGCATTTTCTTGCGCTCCAAAAAGATGACATCTTTCTAGATGCTACCCTAGGCCTAGGCGGCCACAGTGAAGCGATCTTAAAACATTTTCCACACTTAAAACTATTGATTGGAATAGATTGGGATGAAGATGCACTTAACCTAGCCAAAAAAAGACTCGCTCTATTTAAAAACAAGACCAGATTTTACTTAGCAAACTTTAAGGACTTAGACCTCATTCTAGATGAAGAAGGCTTAAATGGTGTGGACGGAATCCTTATGGACCTAGGGCTTTCATCATATCAACTTGACCAAAGCGGCAGGGGATTCAGCTTTATGAGAGATGAACCTCTTGATATGCGAATGGATCGTTCTGGCACTGTATTAGCTTCTGATATGATTAACAAATTACCAGAAGATCGCTTGGAAGAATTAATACGTCTATACGGAGAAGAACCATGGGCAAAAAAAATTGCCAGACAGATAGTAAAAAGAAGAAGTGAGAAGCCGATCTTATCTACACTTGAACTTGTCAATGTTGTAAAAGATGCTATCCCTAAAAAATTTCATCCGAGAAAAATCAACCCTGCCACCAAGACATTTCAGGCTATTAGAATCGCAATAAACAGGGAGTTTGAAAATCTAACAATAGGTCTTGAAAAATCAGTAAGGGCATTAAAGCCAGGAGGAAGAATCCTAGTTATTAGCTTCCATTCATTAGAAGATAGAATCGTCAAGCATTTTTTCAAAAAAAACAAAGAATTAGAAATAATTACCAAAAAACCAATAAAGCCAACAAAAGAAGAAATTACAGAAAATCCAAGGGCTCGCAGTGCCAAATTAAGGGTGGCTCAAAAACTTTCCTTTTAAGGAGGGATTAAGTTATGACTATTAGATCTGCTACATTCAGAATTCCAAATCGCAGACAATATATAAGATCCAAAAAACGAAAAAGGGGCATTATATCTAGCTTAAGCCTTGCCACCCATTCTGTTAAAGGTTTTTTAGCCTCTTTTACACTTATAATTTTTATTGCTCTCTCAATATTCACTACTTATCAAATAAATACGGTGGCAAAAGATATAGAGCTTTTAGAAGAACAATATTTGGCATTGCAACTTGAGAATAAAGAACTAACCAAAGAATTTACAAAATTAACCAGTAAAGAACGGCTTGCAAAAATAGGTAAAAAGCTTGGCCTAAAGGAACCTACAGATCATCAAATAATAAGCTTGGAATAAAGAAGAAATTAATTATGAGAAAAAAGCTTGTCAGGGGCGGGATCTTTCACTCAAAGGATAGGGATAATAGGAAAAGATGGGCTCTCTATGTTTCCTTTGTAGGCCTTCTTTTCCTTGTTGGCCTGATGTTTTCAGGCTGCTTCGGGGAGAGGGTTGCAAACAAACAAGATTCCAGCAGTGCAAACCTTGCCCCTGACATACTTTCTTCAAAAAAGACCTCTTCAAAAAACTTAAAAGGCACTAGACGAACAATTGTAGATAGAACCGGCACAGTGCTATGCATAAGTAAAAATAAAAGAAGTCGTATCCACCCTTATGGAAAACTTTTTAAAACAATTATTGGATATGTAGATACATATGGACGGGGATTAGATGGACTGGAATATACCTATGACTGGTTCCTTTATCCGCACTCTAATAATATCCTTAAAATAAAAGACGAACCTCTAATTTTATCCATAGAAAAAAATCTACAGCAAGATGCACAAAAAAAGCTTTTATGGCAAATTGAGAGACTAAAAGCTACAAGCGGTAGTCTGATATTAATGGATCTTAAAACAGGAAATATTCTAGCTATGGCTAATAAGGCCTCTACTGATAAGGATGCCGAAGAAAACTTTAATCCTTCAATTCAAAAAATTATAAACCCTTGGCCTATCATTTATGCAGCTTCATTACAAGAAAAGCTATCAACAACTGAAACTAAAGAAAATAATGATCTAATTAAAATTAAAAGATGGCATTGGCACAATATATCTAAGAAACACGCAATATGGACTAAGGTTTCAAAAGAAGATCTAAATACCTTAACAGTCCCTTCAGATATTATGGCTACATTAGTCAGTCTGGGTTTTGGGCAAAAAACGGGAATTGACCTTCCTGATGAAATCCAAGGTAGCCTT
>CAYMRT010000254.1:0-6372 GCA_964392885.1 uncultured Desulfobacterales bacterium
AGCTCCTAGATTTGCTCAGGATGGACAAAAGGGGCAAGAACGCAGGTTACGTCTAGAGCTTAAGCTGTTGGCTGATGTAGGATTAGTTGGGGCTCCCAATGCTGGCAAATCCACTCTTCTTTCAAGATGTTCTGCTGCTCGTCCAAAGATTGCAGATTATCCTTTTACTACCATAATTCCACAACTTGGCGTGGTAGAGATTGAATCAGATAAAAGTTTTGTTATGGCAGACATTCCTGGACTTATTAAAGGGGCACACAAGGGTGCAGGAATGGGAGTTAGCTTTTTAAAGCATATTGAGCGTACATCTATTCTTTTACATGTAATTGATGTATCAGTTGGTTTTGAAGAGGCCCTTAATACTTTTAACTTGATTCAAAACGAGCTTTTAAGCTTTCATAAAGACCTTGCTGAAAAAGAGATTTTGATAGCCCTTAACAAAATAGATGTTGCAGATAAAGAAGATGTAGAAAGACTTAAATCTGCTTTTGGTCAAATTGGTTACTTGGCTATTCCCATTTCAGCATATACAGGTCAAGGTATAAAGACTTTATTAAAAGAACTTTATAGGAGAGTGGCTGAAGTTAAGAAACATGAATAGTAATGAATCAATTAAAAATTTTTACAATAATTTTGTTAGGCCTGCTAAAAGGATAGTTATAAAGATTGGCAGTGCTGTGTTAACGAGTAAAAAGGGGCTGCAAAAGGAGCGAATATTTGATCTTTGTAGGCAAATGGCATCTCTTGCAAAGGATGGTAAACAGCTTGTTATTGTGTCATCTGGGGCAGTGGCAGCAGGGATTTCAAAAATGTCTGATAAAGGGCTTGGAAAAACTGTTCCTGAAAAACAGGCGTTGGCAGCTATCGGTCAAGGATTGCTTATGCAGTGCTATGAAGAGGCGTTTTCAAATTATAGCTTTAAGGTGGCACAGGTTCTTTTAACAAGAGATGGTTTGGTACCTAGAAGGCGTTATGTAAACGCAAAAAATACAATAAAAACCCTTATAGATTGGCAAGTAATCCCAATTATTAATGAGAATGATACTGTTGCCACAGATGAACTCCAGTTTACAGATAATGATGCCTTATCAGTGCTTGTTGCAAATTTGGCTGAAGTAGATCTTTTGATTTGCTTGAGTGATATAGATGGCCTTTATACCAAAGATCCTAGCAGACATAAAGATGCACAAAAGATAAAATTGGTTTCTGAGGTAGATGAAGATATCCTTGACATGGCTGGTTCAAGTCCTGGAAGGGCAGGACGGGGAGGCATGAAGTCAAAGCTTAGAGCAGCAAAAATGGTTACCTCATTTGGCATACCTATGATTATCGTTGGCGGGAGAAAGAAGGATGTGATTTTGAAGACGTTTAGTGGCCAAATTGATGGCACTGTATTTCTGCCAACAAGGACAAAAAAGATTTTTGGAAGAAAGCCTTGGATTGCCTTTGCTCTAGAGAAAAAGGGTAGTGTTGTTCTTGATAACGGAGCGGTTGATGCCCTTTTAAAAAGGGGTAAAAGCCTTTTGCCAATCGGCATAACAGCGGTTAATGGTCAATTTGAGGCTGGAGATTGTATTTTGTGCATTGATGAGTCTGGAAGGGAGGTGGCCTGTGGTTTAACAAATTACTCTTCATCAGAGTTAAAGAAGATTACAGGCTGTCATACAAGCCAGGTATGCGAAAGGATAGGAAGGCAGCTTTCAAAAGAAGAGGTTATTCACAGAGACAATATGGTTACATTGGACTAAGAAAAATAAGCTGAAAGTTACAAAAAATTGAAAAGGGCCGCATTAAGCGGCCCTTTTTGGTTAATTAAATATCGTAATAGAGGAAAAATTCATATGGATGTGGACGAAGTTTTACAGCATTTACTTCATTTTCCATCTTATACTCAAGCCACATGTCGATAACATCCTGAGTAAATACATCACCTTTTAGTAAGAATTCATGATCTTCTTTAAGCGCATTGAGGGCCTCCTCCAAAGAACCTGGAGCTGATGGGATGTTTGCAAGCTCTTCTGGTGGAAGATCGTATATATTCTTATCAAGTGGCTCACCTGGATCAATCTTATTCTCAATTCCATCAAGAACGGCCATAAGCATTGCAGAAAAGGCAAGGTATCCGTTGCAGGATGGATCAGGAGTTCTAAATTCGATCCTCTTTGCCTTTGGTGAAGCTGAATACATTGGGATTCTAACTGCTGCACTTCTGTTTCTGCTTGAATATGCCAAGTTGACAGGTGCTTCAAAGCCTGGAACTAGTCTCTTGTAAGAGTTTGTTGATGGATTTGTGAAGGCGCAAAGGGCACGACAGTGTTTTAAAATTCCACCTATGGCGTAAAGTGCAGTTTCAGACAAACCTGCGTATTTATCGCCTGCAAAGACTGGTTCACCATCTTTCCAAATACTGATGTGGGTATGCATACCTGTACCATTGTCACCAAAAAGCGGCTTTGGCATAAATGTAACAGTTTTGCCATACTTGTAAGCTACATTCTTTAAGATGTATTTGAACCACATAAGCTGATCGCCCATTTGGAGCAAAGGCTTAAATCTCATGTCGATTTCAGCCTGGCCAGCAGTTGCAACCTCGTGGTGTTGACATTCTGTATCAATGCCAAGCTGTTGGAGGGTAAGGAGCATTTCTGTCCTCATATCTTGAAATTTGTCTGTTGGTGGAACAGGGAAGTAGCCTTCTTTGTGTCTTGGTTTGTAACCCAAGTTAGGGCACTCGTCTCTGCCAGTATTCCAAATGCCTTCAATGGAATCTACTTCATAAAAGCAGCCATTGCTGGCATTGTCATATCTAATATCGTCAAAGATAAAAAATTCTGCCTCTGGGCCAAAGTAGGCAGTATCTCCAATGCCTGTACTTTTAAGATATGCTTCTGCCTTTTTGGCAATATTTCTTGGGTCTCTTGTATATGGTTCCTTTGTAACAGGGTCAACAATGTCACCAATTAAAACAAGTGTTGGCTCCTGGAAAAATGGGTCAATTTGTGCAGTGGAAGCATCTGGTACAACAAGCATGTCTGATGCATGAATTGGCTGCCAGCCTCTGATGCTAGAGCCATCAAAGCCAAAGCCACTTTCAAATGCGTCTTCATCAAGCTCGCTTGCAGGGACTGTAAAATGTTGCCATACTCCAGGAAAATCCAAGAAGCGAAGATCTACTACCTTGATGTCCTTCTCCTTAATAAGATCTAATACATCTTTCGGGGTCATAAGAAAATCCTCCTACCTTTTATTTTTGGGGCCTTAATTTAAAAATGGCCTTTTTTGCCTTCAATGTTGGTACTTTTAATATAATTTTAAAAAAAACTAGCCCTTGTTTTATAAAACACAGCTTGTTGCTGAATATTCAAGGGCCTTTTCCATCTCAAGTTTAAAGTCTTCTTCTTCAATTCTTTGCCCAAAATTATCAAGTACATAAAATACATCTACTATCTGATCTGCGCTTGTGCCAATCTTTGCTTTATGAATGTTAATGTTAAATTCAGCTAAGGTTTTTGTAATGTTATAGAGCAAACAAGGCGAATCAGGTGCATATACTTCTATTATTGTATAGAAATCAGACTGTTTATTGTCTATTACTACCTTTGTTTTTGGCCTGATGCCAACCTTTTTTTCTTTTGATGTTAATCCCGAGAACTTGGCTGCAAGTCGATGATTTAAGCCTAGGCGATCTTGTAAGGCTGTTTTTAAATCCTTTTCTAATGCATCCCAGTTTATCTCAGAAAATGAGGCGTTAATCAGTGACTTTACATCTAAAACGTCAACTACAGTACCATCTTTCAAGGTAAAGATTTGAGCTTGCAGGATGCTTAAATTATAAAGTGCAAAAACTCCACATATCTTTGATAAAAGCCCTGTTCTATCCTTTGTTACCAAAAGAATTGACCAATAATTTCCTCTATCTTCTGGTACACAAATAACACTATCTTTCCCAAGGGCTTTTTTAAGATTCATATGATTTGCAATGGCCTCTGGAGTAAAGCTTAAAATATAGTCTTCAGGTAAAAGAGGCAGGATTTTTTGGGCCTCATCTTCTCCAAGAAGATCAACTATTTTCTGTTTCATCCACTCAACGCCGGCAATTCTGTCTGGATCTATGATTTCATGCTGTTCAAGCAAGTGAGCAATCTTGTGATAGATTTCTAGCAAGAGGGCCTCTTTCCATTCGTTCCATACATTTGGACCAGTTGCCAGACTGTCGGCTATAGTGATTAGATAAAGCATGTTGAGGCGATCTATTCTCTCTATATGTCTGGCAAATTTTACAATCAATGATTCATCTTCCAGGTCTCTTCTTGTAGCATTGTCAATGAGATACAGGTGATTTGCCACAAGAAATGACAGACAATCTATTTGTTCCTCTCTCAAACAAAGGCGCTTTCCAATCTCTTTTACGATTTCTGCCCCTTTTTTTGCGTGTTGTCCGCCTTTGCCCTTTCCTATGTCATGTAAAAATGCAGCTAAAAAAAGTACATTTTCGTCTTCAATTGCCTGAAAGATCTCTTTATAGCGTTTTCGCATCTTATTTAAATGGACCACAGTTTCAATTAGATGTCTGTCAACAGTATTAACATGATAGATATCGTGAATAGCTAAAGCGCGAAGAGGTTCTAACTCAGGTAAGTAACTGGTTAAAAAACCACTTTCTAGCATTTGGTCCAGCACATTGCTTTTATTTGAATGGCTAAGTATTTTAAAAAAGTATCTGGCACAATTTTTAGAATGACGCCACTTATCATCAAGCTCTTGTAAGAGAAGGGCAATGAGCTTTCTTGAGCGATAATGAAGGCTAAGTCCCTCTTCCGCACATATGGAAAATGCCTTCATTATGAGGTAAGGTTTTTCCAAAAGAAGCTTTTTATCTGTAAGTACAATGTGTTCGCCAAGTCTTTCAATGCCAGTTGTTATCTCAACGCATTTTTTTGGCCCTTTTTTTCTTGTTACGACCTCTTGAACATGTTCAAAGAAAAGATCCGCTGATGTGGCGATTGTCTGGAGATTTCTGTGGACATCTCGCATAAATTTTTCAACGCCCAAGATGTCCTTTGAATCATAGTATCTAAGCGCCTTGGCTATTTCTTCTTGGTATTCAAAAAAAAGCCTGTCATTTTTTCGTCCGCTTGCATAATGGAGCTGGTTTCTTATTTTAAAAAGTTGATTTCTGGCATTTGTTAACTCTGAAAATTCCCTTTTATCAAGAAGGCCTCCTTCATAAAATGCTTTAAGACCATTTAATCCAAATAGGATCTTCCCGGTCCACAAGATTGCATGAAGGTCTCTTAAGCCGCCACGGCTTTCTTTAATGTTTGGTTCCAGCAAATAAGTATGGTCTCCAAAGCGTTTGTGACGCTCTTCTCTGTGGGCGATCATATCCAAAGCAAAACTTTTTCTTGTTCCACTGGAAAAGCTCTTTTCAAATTTTTTTGACAATTTTGTAAAAAGCTCTTTGTCTCCACAAAGGAATCTGGCATCTATCAAAGACACCATAAAAAAGAAGTCTTTTTTAATGTCTTCAAGGCAATCTTTTACTGTTCTAACTCCATGACCTACTTCAACACCTGAATCCCAAAGTGGATAAAAAACTGCTTCTGTAGCAAGCTCTACAAGGTCTTTGTGCTTTTTGTCAAAGAGAAGAAGAAGGTCAATATCAGAGTATGGGAATAGTTCTTGCCTTCCATATCCTCCAAGGGCAATCAGTGCTATTCCTTTAACATTGCCTGAAAACTTATTGCCAAATTTTTCTCGAATAAAATTGTCAACAAGTTCAGTGTGTTTTTTTATAAGGTCTGGCCCAGACAGGCCTTTATTCCATAGGCTTAAAAGGGCATGTCTGGGAGAGAGAAAGTCAAATAAATAATTATTAGATGGCATCTTTGCCGTGCTCACCTGTCCTTACCCTTATTACATCTTCAACAGGCAGTACAAATATTTTGCCATCACCTATTTTCCCTGTATTGGCTGCATTCCTAATGGTCTCTACCACCTTTTCAACTATGTCTGCGTCAACAATTATTTCGATCTTTATTTTGGGCAGAAAGTCAACTACATACTCTGCGCCTCTATAAATTTCTTTGTGTCCTTTTTGTCTGCCGTGCCCTTTAACTTCAGAGACAGTCATTCCAGTGACTCCTACTTCATAAAGGGCCTCTTTTACATCATCGAGCTTAAAAGGTTTGATTATTGCCTCGATTTTCTTCATAATTTTCCTCCATTAATAGCCCATCTCACTGTGTTGCGTGAGATCAAGACCTTGAATTTCATCTTCATGACTTACCCTAAGACCTACTGTCATGTCCACTATTTTTAATAAAATAAAACTTACAACTAGGGAATAGATAATTGCAGAGCCTGCCCCTA
>CAYMRT010000255.1:0-2369 GCA_964392885.1 uncultured Desulfobacterales bacterium
CCTTTACAGTGCTGCATTAAAAGGTGCCTATTGTATAGTTAGCATAAAAGAACGAAGACAAAGGCTTTATAAAGATGCTCAAGAAGCAGCGAAAAAGGTTGGAGGCAAAATATTAGAAGATCAAGAACTTGTTGAACTAAACACTTTTTTAACCGAATATCCTTCTGCAATCTGCGGAAACTACAATGAGAAATTTTTATCTCTTCCTGATCCTGTCCTTATAACCTGCATGAAAGAACATCAAAAATACTTTGCTGTAATTGATGAACAAGGGAATCTTAAACCCAACTTTGTTGCCATCAATAATACCAAAGCATCTGCTCCAGAAATAATAAAAAGAGGCCATGAAAGAGTATTAGGAGCTAGGTTGGCAGATGCCGATTTCTTTTTTCAAGAAGATACCAAAAAACCTTTAGAAGATTTTGTCCAAGAGCTTTCGGGGATGGTTTTCCACAAAGGTCTTGGCTCAATTCTTGATAAAGTAGAACGCCTTGAAAAACTCTGTGAATATTTATGTAACACTCTTTCTTATAAAGGAATAGAAACAGTAAAAAGAGCTGCCCATCTTTGCAAAGCTGATCTTTGTACAGAGATGGTCGGCGAGTTCCCTACTCTTCAGGGTATAATCGGAAAAGAATATGCCTTAATTAGCGGAGAGACTAAAGAAGTGGCACAGGCAATTGAAGAACATTACATGCCTATAAGATCAGGTGGTAAACTTCCAGAGTCTATGCCTGGAATAATACTGAGCATCTGTGATAAAATTGATAACATAGTCTCCGCATTTTCAATTGGCCTAAAACCTTCTGGCACACAAGATCCTTTTGCTCTAAGACGTCAAGCTATAGGAATAATTAATATCTTATTGGAAAAGAAAATCCATTTAAGTTTAAAAGCACTTATTGATGAAGCAATTCTTCTTCTCAACGATTTTCTTTCTAATATTCCTAAGGCCTTACCAAATGAAATACTAGAATTTTTTGTACAACGCTTTAAAAATGAGCTTATTTCTAGAGGCATTGATTATGATATTGTAGATGCTGCCATTTCATCAGACTTTGATTCTCCTTATAATTGTTATGAAAGAGCACTTGCTTTAAAAGCGGTACGCAAGCAAGATGAATTTGAACCTATAAGTATTGCATTTAAAAGAGTGATGAATATCCTCAAAGGATTTGAAGGTGGAGAGATCAACACATCTTTGTTTGAACTTCAAGAAGAGGCAGATCTTTATAAAGCTTATCTAAATGTAAAAGAGCAAATTGCTCCACTCATAAAAAAGACTATCTCTTTTAATCCAACAGCAGAAGAATACAAACAAGCACTTTTAATTCTTTTAGGGCTTAAACCTTATATTGATAAATTTTTTGATAACGTAATGGTTATGGTTGATAAAGAAGATATTAAAAGAAATAGATTGTCTCTCCTATGGAATATTGCAAAACTTTTCTTACAAATTGGTAACTTAAGCTTTATTGTTACTGAAGGTAATAAATAGTGAATCTGTCAAAGAGAATTCCAGAACCTGAATTAATGAATCTTAAAGAACAAGCAGAAGCATACTGGAAAGCAGATTTTTCTGAGCCTCATAACATGTTTATTGATCTTTTTGGTAAATGCTTTGGAAATGATATAAAAGGCACGTTTTTAGATTTAGGCTGTGGAACTTGTGACATAACTATTCGTTTTGTTAGAAGATTTAAATCCACTCAAATTCATGCTGTTGATGGAGCAGGGGCTATGCTCTATTTTGCTAGGAAAGATATAGAAAGATACAAATTAAAAGAAAAGATTAAAACATTTTGTCTAACGCTTCCCTTTAAAAATACAGCTCTTCCAACAATTCAATATGATGGAGTGATTATTAATAGCCTTCTTCATCACTTATCAAATCCTAATACAATGTGGGAGGCAATCAAAAAATTTGTAAAAAAAAGCGGAATTATATTTGTGATGGATTTAATCAGGCCAGAAAATACAAAACAAGCCAAAGAAATAGTTGAAAGATATTCAGGAAATGAGCCCAATATCCTTAAACAAGACTTTTACAACTCGCTTCTTGCTGCCTATAGAATAGAGGAAGTAAAAGAACAACTAAAGGCTAACAATCTTTCTTACTTAGACATAAAAAAAGTAAGTGACCGCCATTTTATTGTATGGGGTCATCTGAAATAAGAAATCGACTATAAATAGTAAAAAAGGAGTAAAAAAAGGGGGGGATTCCCCCCCTTTTTTATTATTCTTCTAAGGTACCAAATTGATCTTCTTCAGACTTACCAAAACCTGGAACACCATACATGGTGGTACTGCCTGAAGAGAAAAACTCAAGTTTTCCTTCCTGCACAAGCTGATTTGCTGCCTTTTTTACT
>CAYMRT010000256.1:0-2727 GCA_964392885.1 uncultured Desulfobacterales bacterium
CAAGGGCTGAAGATGATAATGCTGAAAGAAAGATGTTTCAAGTTGGTGCTACTAAAGTAATTAGTCCATATAAGATAGGAGCTGTAAGAATGGCCCTTGCAGTTTTAAAGCCTACCCTTACAGAATTTCTTGATCTTGCAAGCCATTCTGTTGGCTTTGACCTTGATATCGAACAGATTCCTGTTGGCATAGGATCTGAGCTAGATGGAAAGGCTCTAAAAGAAATAAACCTTAGGGAAAAAACTGGCGTTACTGTGATTGCCGTTAAGAAAAAGGGAGGGCAAATGACCATGCAGCTTAATCCTAACATCCCTCTTGAGGCAGGAGATGTAATAATTGCCATGGGTAGTACTAGTGGAATTCAAAAAGTTTTTGAGATGGCAGGCCACGCCAACTTTATTGATACTCCCATTTAAACTAAGGAGGATAAAGTAATGTATCTTGCACCAACAGATCATTGGTATCTTGAGAGAATAATTTGGCTTATTGCTGGAGTTGTTGTTCTTGGTGGTATCTGCTTAGGCTTGTTTGTTCATAAGTACTGGTTTGCACTTCCAATGTTAGCAGGGTTCAATATGATAATCTTTGCCTTTACTGGATTTTGTCCTATGGCGGTTATTTTAAATAAATTTTTTAATATAAAACCACTTTGCGAGAAAAAGAAGCCAAACTAGCTTAAATTAAAGCCTTGGCCCTGTTGGTGGCTTGCGTCCATCCATTCTAATGGCCAAATTTTTCCAGTCAATCTCATGTAAATTTTTTACAACTGTGTTTAGAACTCCTACTTTTGCCTGCCTCTTTTTTTCTGACGGCTCTTTTATGCCATGAAATGGTAACATTGTTGAAAGTGCTTTTATTTTATATTTTTCATTTGGAATTAAAACATCTTTTTTCCTGGTATAATATGGGTCTTCACCTTCCTCGCAGGGCTTGTTGAATACATTGAAGTGTCGGCATGCAAGAGGCCTTACAGGATGTATAACGCAGGTGCTATTTACAAGAAAAGGGCAGGGGCTTTTTTCTTTAAACTCTAAAAGTTGTTTTTTTACAATATCTCTCTCAGGGCCTATTAGTTTTTCAATAACAAACCAATATATTCCAACTAGCTCAAGCGGATAAACAGGTATTGTAAAGTGAATATGGCAACAGCTTGAACAGCCTTTTTTGCATGCAAGATTTTGCCCTGCCTTAAGTCTTTTGTTTATTTCAATTGCTATACCTTTATCTGCTATAAAATATGCCTCAAGAAGCATTGAAAGCCAGGGGATATGTTCTTCTTCTTTGAACTTAACCCGTTTTGCTTCTACTTTGTTTTTAAGCTTTGTTTTCTTTTTTTTCTTCATAATATTTTATCATTAGATTTTTGTTTTAGTTTTACTTCAATAAGCCCACGTACAGAATTCCCTACAAAGATTCTTTTTGCCATTTTAAGATGATCTAATAGTAAAATTTCTTCTCTCGCCTTACCTGATTCTAAAAGCTCCTGTCTAAGTGTTCCAGGTAAGAGGCCACAAGAAAGCTTTGGAGTGAGAAGTTCTTTTTGGCCAAGATCTAAAAATAGATTAGTGATAGTTCCTTCTGTAAGCTGCTCCTTTTCATTTAAAAATATGGTTTCAAAAAGTCCCTCTTTTATAACTCGTTCTCTTTCATTGTTAAAAAGTGTTCGTTTGGTAGTTTTGTGATATAAAAAGACATTTTTTGAATCTACTTTTTTTGATGAAATATCAATAAATGGTTTCTTTACTTTTTCATAGTTCAAAGGAAAATATTCTATTTTAATTGTTCCATTCCTCAAAAATAGTATTTTAATTTTAGCTTTTTTAATTTCTTTTTCGTTAAGCAGTTGTTCGTGCAAAAAATTTAATTTATTTAAGAAAGTTTTTTTGTCGAATTTAAATTTAAAAAAAAGGGCAGAGTGTTTCACCCTGTTAATATGTCTTTTTAAAAGAAAAAAATAATCAAGATTTGATCTAGGACTTTTTACCTCTTTATCCCAAAGGATGGTTTCAATAAGTGCAAACTCTTTATTTATATCTGACTTCATCAGTTAAAAATTTTGCTTTAAGAAGGGTCTCTTTAAATTCTTCTTCAGGATCAGAGCCAATAGTAATTCCCGAACCAATGCCAATTTCACCAGCTCCATTTTTTATATATAATGTTCTTATTGCAACATTAAAACACGCCTCTCCATCAGGAGTCATATAGCCAATTGCTCCTGTATAAATCCCTCGTGGTTCTGATTCAAGCTCAGAAATAATCTCCATTGAACGTATTTTAGGTGCTCCTGTTATTGAACCACATGGAAAAATTGCTTCAATGACATCATATAAAGTTACTGAGTCTTTAAGGCTGCCTTTTACCTTTGAAATCATCTGAAAGAGGGTGGCATATTCTTCTACCTTAAATAGATTTGGTACGCTTACAGAACCAGTTTTGCAGATTTTACCAATATCATTTCTTAAAAGATCAACAATCATTACATTTTCTGCCCTGTTTTTTTTGTCTGTTGCAAGTCTTTTTTTTATCTCAACATCTTCTTTTCTATCCTTTCCTCTTGGAGCTGTTCCTTTCATTGGTTTAGAGCATATAATGCCATCTTTTATTTCAAAAAAAGTTCAGGAGAGAGTGAAAGTATGAAATCTCCATCTGCGGTTTTAATAAATGATGCATACTTAACCATTTGTTTCTTTCTAAGTGTCAAATAAAGCCTCTCAGGGCTATCATTAA
>CAYMRT010000257.1:0-8084 GCA_964392885.1 uncultured Desulfobacterales bacterium
GCGGATAATGTCAATTCAACACGAAGGAGAGCAGATAACGGTTCTTACTACCGGTGTCCATATTGCTAAAAGGATAGGAGAGTCTCTTAGGAGGTCATATCAGGGCGATTATGAGCTTAGATACGGTGAAGGCGAAAAAAACGTAAATATAAGTTGGCATAGAGACTAGCAATCAGCTTAGAAATTCAACAATTGCTCCACTTAAGCCGTCAATTACTTTGGCGGCTTTTTTATAGTCAAGAGTATTTGGCAGGTCGGTTGGCTTATGATAATTTGGATTTCTATAAAAGGCTGTGTCTGTTATCATTGTGGCCATATAATTCATCTTATTAAATGACCAGTGATCAGAAAAATCTATTCCAATAACAATGGAAGGGGCATTAAGACTCTCAACTGGAAGATCTGTATATTTTGAAAATAGCTTTTTAAGTTTTGAAGTAAAATTTTTTGACTTTATATTTCCCACCATTGCAATAAAGTCGCCTGTTTTAGGATATATTTGATCCATTAATGGAAATGGATACTTTTGGCTTTTAGGTCTTGAGCTAAAATAGCCAATCATTTCAAGGCAGATCATCCCAATAAGCCTTTGGCCATTTTTTTTAAGGTACTTTGCATAATGATAACTTGCCATGTTTCTGGTGCGATAGACAGGTGGTTCTTCCATTGGGAAAAAGACGAGTCTTATGCCTGTTGGAATGTTTTGAGATAAGAGACGAGCAATTTCTAGAAGTCCTGCTACGCCGCTTGCATTGTCATCTGCCCCTGGTGTTGTAAAAACTGTGTCATAATGAGCTCCAACAACTAGAAGTTTGTCATCCGTTGGTTTTAGTGGTTGTTCTGCTGGAGATGAGGCAATCACGTTATAATATTTGTTTTTTTTATATATGATTTCTTGGAATTCAACCTTATATCCAAGCATTAGGAGCTCTTTTTCTAAAAAGTTTCTTATTTCAAGAAGTTTTTTGGGCTCCTTTATCGGTCTAGGACCTATTTCTAATGATAAAAATTCTACAATTTGCCTTATCTTGTTTGGATCAGCCTTCTTCATTTTCATTTTTAAAGCCAGCCTTGTGTTATGGCTTCAGCCAACTCACTAATTTTATGAAGATGTTCCTCTAAAAGTTCTAGTCTTTCTTTGCTCAAACCTAAATAGCTTCCTATTTTATACTTATTACAAAAAGGCGGAGCCATTAAGCCAAGGCCTATATCGTGACATAAGCAGTCAGCCAATTTTACAATAGCTCCATCAAAATTAAAATGAGGATGAGAAATGGGCAAATGATGGCTTACTATAGTTTTTATGTAAATTTCTGGAAGTCCCCAGCTTTTAACAAGCCATGCCCCAATAATATTATGTGGATAGCCAAAGGCTCGTTCTATCTTTAGTAAAGGCGTTTCTTCTTCCTCCTGTGAGTTAACTAATATTTCTTTCCAGATATCTGGAAAACAAAAATCCATAACTAGCCTTCCAATATCATGCAAAAGACCACAGGTAAAATAAGTATCTAGGTCTTCTAGGCCAATTTCACCTGCTATGACTCGGCTTATCATTGCTACTCCAATTGAATGTTCCCAGAAGGCTTGTCTATCAAAACCTGATTTAGATCTTTTACCCTTAAACACACTGGAGATGCTCAAACTTAATGCAATATTTCTTACCTCAGCGAAACCCAAAAATACAATTGCCCTTTGGACAGTGGTAATTTTTGTGGCCGGGTAATAAGCTGCACAATTTGCCACTTTTAATAATTGCAAAGAAAGAGAAGGATCGTGCATTATAACTTGTTCAAGACGCCTTATGTCTTTTGGATTTTCAGCTACTATGCTCAATACTTCATGCGCAGCAGCGGGAAGTGGTGGGATTTTCTCGATTTTTGAGATGATAATTTTTTTTCTTCTTTGTGCCTCAAGATCTATAATAGAATTTTTTTTCATATCTTATGGAAATTTTTTTCATAATTTTTATTAAACAGATGATATTCTCTATTTAATATCGGGTTAATTTCAGATTTTGATTATCTTCTTATGGAAGATAATTTGGTATTTTTATTGCTTTTATTAATGGCAAACAGTCCAATAAAGGAGGTTATTATGGGAATAGTTACAATGAAAAGAGAGCCGCCTATTTCAACTCTTAGTCACAATCCAAAGGTGCGACTCCAGGTTCAAAGAGAATATTATGAAAGTAAAATAAAATGCCTGATGGATATGAATCTACCTATGAAACTGGTGCTTTTAGCATGTTGGGACTCTCCAGTTGAAAGGGAGAAGCTCAATACTAGACGAGGCCAGATGAGGTTTATCAAAAAGTGTTTAAAGTATTATACCCAAAAATTAAAAGAGATTGAGAAGGAAGAAAGAAGATTAAAGGCTTAAGAGGTATAAAAATAATTTAATTAATATTCTTAAACGTATGTAAAAACTTTAAACTCTCCCTTTGCTTACACCGCTTTCTAGAGCAGATGCTATTAAATGAGCAGTTCTAAGAGGTTCAGGTATATTACCATAAATAGTAAAATACTTTATGATTTTATTAGCTTCACTAAATGACAAACCCACCCTCTGTATAAAACACTTATGACACCTTTCCATAGGACCCAAGTCCTTTATTAACTTCCATTTCTTTTTGCCTCCAGGCACTTTTTGAACTAACGCTTCTTTTATTGCCTTATAGTCAGGAAAGCTTCTTGCCACTATTAAAATAGGTCTATTGAGTTCTTTGTGGAGCTTTGATGCGTTAATTACGTTGAAGCCGCCAAGAGCAATCCCTTGTATAAAAATAACATTACAATGATTGTAAAATTTTGAATTTTTTATAAGGGAAATAATATTTTTTGTGGAATTTATGCCGTCTTTCCTTATTTTGCCAATTAATACTCCGTCAAGGCGTAAGCTTGCAAAAACTGTTGCAACAATTTTAACATCGCCTTTATGCTCTCTTGGAAAAGGGGCATCGTCAATAGCAATGCAATTTACAAACTTAGTGGATTTCAATGCTATTCAACTACCCAAACGGCACAATCTTTTGCATAATGGACAATTTTGTTTGACACACTGCCAAATAAGAATTCTTCTGCCTTTGACATGCCCCTTCTACCAACGACGATTGTTCCAAATTCGTGCTCTTTTTGATAATTGAGTATTGACTTGGCAATGCTTATATCTCTAGTTTCAATTATTTTAAAATCCACATTTTTTGCTGCTATACCACCATTTAGAAGAATTTTTTTGTGATTGGCAAGGACTCCTTTTGCAGCGTTTACCTCTTCTTGTTTTTTTTTCTCCCATGACTCTTCATCAGGAAAAATGTCTTTGGCCTTATTGGAAATGACATAAATAAGTTCAATAAAAAATTCTTCTCCTCTTTTGCCTATAATTTCAGTTACATACTCTGTTGCCCTTTGGGCATTTTCAGAGGCATCAACTGCAATTAATATTTTTTTTGGTTCCATAGCTGCCTCCTTTACTTTATCCCTTGATAATGTCGTCAAGGGCCTTATTTACGTCTTCTAAAAATTCATCAACTGTATCATAAAATACTTCTGATTCTTGACAAAAGTGGAGGAGTACAAAATTAAGGCTGTCTGGAATGTATGGAAAAAGTTTTTTTAGATTTACTATCCTGTTTTTATAAAGGAGTGAAAGGTCTCCTTGCTCAATTGTTATGTTATTGTCAGGAAAGTAATGATCTATATTGGTAGTAGTGTAGATTTGCTTGCCTGCCAGAAATGTTAAAAGGCTTCCAAGTCCAAAAATATCAAGTCCAAAGGGGCTTTCTTCAAAGTCATATGTATAGTCAAAATCTATCCAGACGTATGGTTCTTTTTTATATTGAATCCAAAGATGATCTCTTCTTATATCTCCATGAATTTCTCCATTGTCATGAAGAAATTTTATGGCTAAGCAAGCCTCAATGAATTTTTTTAAAATCTTAGGGAAATCAGTAAAAAAATATTCTTTATGTCCTTTGGGGAGCTCAAATACTTTGTGATCTAGTCTTTTACCACTTATAACGTCTATGACCCTTACAATGTTTCCTTTTTCATCATGAACTGATTCTCCTTGCATAAATCTTGAGTCGCCTTTTACTAATTCAAGAATTCGTGCTTCTTTTTTGGGGCTTCTGTAACAAGGTATTTTAAGATCTCCAAGCTTTAAGAGAAATTTTTCGTAAAATACGAGTTTTAAAATCTTTCTTTTGCCTGATTCAAGATGGATACACCTTTTAACCCAATATTTTGGATCTTCAACACCAAAACTTCTTTCCGCTTCATCTCTCAATACAAGGTAGTGTTGCCCTTTTAGTTTGATTATATCTCCATAGGAGATCTTCATGTATTCTGTGGTATCAGTATAGACTTGACCATATTCGGAAAGGGAGAGGGTAGGAAGAAATTTTTTTACTATCTCTTTAACCTGATCAGACATTTTATATTGGCCTAAAGTAATTATATTTAAAGTTAGATAGCCTGGTTAAATAATGCAAGGCTAATTAACAAATAATTCTTTCAGGTCTATTAAAACAATTGACTCTGTGGGGACGGGCATAGGCAAGAAGAGTAACATTTGCTCTTCTTGCAATGGCAAGCCCCAGAGAAGATGGTGCTGTCCGAGACATGACAATTGGAATGCCAATTCGAGCACATTTTAGAACCATATCTGAGGTAAGTCTTCCTGTTGTATAAATTGCCCCCTTTGCACTAATCTTGCCTAAAAGTATGCTTCCAATTATCTTATCAACTGCATTGTGTCTTCCTACATCTTCAAAAAAGGCGACAAGCCTTCCTTCACTCCAGAAACCGCAGGCATGTACACAATGGGTTTGTTGGCCTAGCTTTGAATAGTGGAGAACTTGCAATATAAATTTAGATATTTCTTCAAGGCTGATGGTGCATTCTTCAAGCGGATCAAAAACTCCCTCTAGCATTTCTCTTGAAATTTTCCCTGTTCCCCCACAACCTGAGGTTATAATTACTTCTTGTGCCTTTATTTTCTCTATATCTGCATATATTGAGATTCTTCCTTCTGGACAAACATATACCTCTTTTATTTCATCGCTTTTTTTTATGTAGCCCTGTCCAAAAAGAAATCCTGCCCCAAACTCTTCAAGACCGATGGGTAAAACCATTGATGTCCCTATTTCTTCATCGTTTAGAGCAACCTTAAATGGTGTTTCAACAGCAAGCGTTTCCTGCCTGATGTTTTTTCCTTTAGCAGATATTATTACTGTTTCCTGAGATAAAGTAAGCGGAAGAGATGTCATTTTTTTGTTTCAATTAAGACATAAGAGTTTATAGTTTATTTTTAATACAAATAATAGCTTTTGGGAGTCATAAATGCCACAAGTCATTTCATTTATTGGCCATCATAATTCCGGGAAGACCACACTTATTAGAAAGATTGCAAGGAATCTTACAAAAAAGAATTTTAAAATAGGCATAATAAAATCAACTAAGCATTATTTATGCACAAATCATAAGGAGGGTTCAGATACATGGCTTTATCATCAAGACGGGATTACTGATATTTCTATAGCTTGCCCTGATGGATTTGTGCATTTTAAACCTAAAGACGATTTCGATCTTTTCTATCTCGCATTTTCTTTATTCCCACAGGTTGATCTTCTCCTTTGTGAGGGCTTTAAACATGCAAAGGGTATTAAAAAAATAGAAGTAGCAAGAAAAGAGGTTTCCACAGAGCTTTTGAAAAATAAAGTTGATGGTGTGATTGCAGTTGTTGCTGATTTTGAAATTAAAGGTGTAAAGTCTTTCCGGTTTGAGGATGTAAGTAAGATTTGCGATTTTATGATTGAAAGCCTAAACTTGTCTTCACAAGAGAGCTTTTCAATAGATTTATTTGTAAATAAGAGGCGAATACCGTTAAAGAGATTTGTGAGAGATTCCCTTAAAAATACGGTTTATGGATATGTTCAGTCATTAAAATTTACTGAAAATGCAAAAGAAATCGAGCTTAGAATTAAGCTGTCTGGTGTAGAAGAATCAACTAAGTGAGCCAAATTTTTCTTTCCTAGAAAAGGCGTGTTAATTCATAAGTCTTGATCCGATGGCATAAGGATTATTTGTGTTTTTAATTGGGAAGTATGCACCTTGAAAACTTTTAATTACCAGCAAGCATTAAATGAATAAGATAAATTTTGTCTAAAATAGGTTCGAGGTGAATAGTTTCTCTTGACATCATTTGTATTTTATGTAATTTAAATAACAATCATTAGAGGAGGGGTTTTTGAGGGGATTATGCAGAGATTTTCTGCGTTATGTCATAAAAATAGGATTCTTCCAATAATTTCCTGAATAAATTACCGGTCTTGGCCAGTTTGGCCATGTGAAAAGGTTTTAAAAGAAGTACAAGGGGGTTCTTTTTTATTTAAAGGAAGCCGCCAATGATTTTTTTAATCATGGCGGTTTTTTTTGTCTAAAATTCTATGTGGAAAGGGAGGTGATAAAAAGTTTTTTGGTTTTGAATTTTAGGGGAGTGCTGTGTGATTTATTAAATCTTAAACAGGAATTGGAGGGAGTTTATGATTAGGAAATTTATCTTTCTTGCAGTCGGTATTAGCCTGATTATCGGCTGTGCCCAGGTGCTAGAAAAGAGGGCTAATGTAATAAAGGCTCCTGAAGTTGCTCCTGGCGCAACCTATGTGGGTAGCAGTACTTGTTTAGACTGTCATGAAGACCTTGCAAATGACAAACACAATATTCACATGAAGATTGCAGATTTTGAGGTGGCAGGCGGTTATAAAACTGGTTGTGAATCCTGTCATGGTCCTGCATCTCTTCATGTTGAGGGAGATGGAGATACAGAAAAGATCATAAAGTTTGGTAGTGAAGGCATACCAGCTGAAGAGGTTGCCGGAGTGTGTACCACTTGTCATCAGATTGATGAACATATGAACTGGCCTGGATCAACCCATGCTGAAAGAGACGTCGCCTGCACAGAATGTCATAAGATCCATCACAATGGCAACAAGAATCTTTTGGCTAAGGCCAATGAAATGCAGCTTTGTGCAACTTGTCACGGAGATGTCACTTCTCAGATGTATCTAATGTCAAGGCATCCTGTTAAAGATGGAAAAATGAATTGTTCTGACTGCCATAATCCTCATGGAAGTGCAAGCCTTGAGCCAGGAATGTTGAGGACTGATGAGAGGGTGAATGATCTTTGTTTAAAATGCCACACACGTTATCAAGGGCCATTTGTATTTGAGCACGACCCTGTAGTGGAAGACTGTTTGATTTGCCATGAACCTCATGGAACAGTGGCAAACAACCTCCTTAAGCAGCAAGAGCCTTTCTTGTGCTTGCAATGTCATGAAGCACACTTCCATGCAGCAAGGGCATCAAGTCTAGAAGGTCATGGAATACCAGGAGGCGGAAGCCCATACGATAATGGAAGGAAGCTTAAGGGTGTAAGTTATGGTTTTCAAAAATCCTTTATGACAAAGTGCACCCAATGTCATCAGTATGTCCATGGTTCAGATTTTACTTCTCAGACTGTAACCAGTGGACATGGACTAACCCGGTAGCTAAGGAGGTGTGAGCCCATGAGAAAAATTACTCTAATTTTAATGGCGGCCTTATTTGCCATAGCCACTGCTAGTGCAACTGCCGTCTTTGCAGGAGATAGTGAAAAGTGGATTTCTGGTGAAATCAAACTAGGTGCAACTGTAGGCGTTGATGATCTTGAAAAGGATGAAAGTGGTGCCAAGGGTGGTGCTGAATACAACTCATCAGTAGGCTATGGTGCCACAACTTATATTGGTGGCAATCTTGAAATGTCTAAAAACGGCTTTGACTTTAGTGCTGACGCACTTTATAGAGATGTTGATGAGCAGGAATATGGCGGTGAGTTCTCTCTTAAAAGGGTCTTTATTTATAAGGCAGACTACAGCCGTTTTCTCCACAGGTTAGATCACGATTATATGGAGAATCTAATGGCCCATGTCTTTCCGCCTGCTTCAACTGGTTGGAAAAATTGGGGAAGTAGCCCGGATTTAAGTGGAATAAATGGAGGAAAGACTGTAGGTTCAGCCAATGTTTACCATACAGACCTTGCTCCTGATG
>CAYMRT010000258.1:0-3126 GCA_964392885.1 uncultured Desulfobacterales bacterium
CCGCCAAAAGGCGGGTTATGCTATATTTTAGATTTAATGACTTGATTGGAGTAAATATTAAAGGGTGGTGTGATATTACAAGATCACACTGTTCCTTTAAAGCGGCAATAAACGTTTCTTGTGAAGCATCTAGCGAAATTAAGATCTTTTTTACTTCACTTTCTGGATCGCCAACTTGAAGGCCACAATTGTCCCAGTCTTCTGCTAGAAATTTCGGTGACCATTCAAAAAGGGCTGTTTCAATATCTTCAATCTTTGGCATAGTTAAAGACATTAAAAAAGGTGCAACCTTACGGATTGCACCTTTATCTCTTTTTTGCTTAAGAGACGAATATAATATTCCACTTATGACACCTAGATTTTTACTTGTATTGGGCCCACCAGGATTCGAACCTGGGACCAACCGGTTATGAGCCGGTGGCTCTGACCAACTGAGCTATGGGCCCTAAATCGAGAAAATCAATATATCCACTGTTTAGAAATTGTCAAGATTCACGGAGCCTGTTCAAAAAAATCTAAAAAGCATCTTCTGTAACATCGAATTTCATAATAGACTCGTAACCTACATCTACTAAAACATGGTTCTTGTAACCAAATAGAACTATGTTTCTTAGGCTACCTAGCATCTGTATCTTTTTGCCTTCGAAACCATTTCTCTTTAAAAACCTTGTCAAGCTCAAAAAAGCACAAAAAATATGCCTGCCTTCTTGTGTTCTTACTTGAGCAATCATATGGTCTTAGCCTCTGGTACCCTATCCCTTATAGATAAATCTAAAAACCTCATAAATGACAGCCTGTCGAGAATTTGTGTCTCAGTTGCATCATTAAACATAAGAGCCACATCAAAAGGCTCCCTACCTGCATTTGACTTTATTTTCTTGTTTCTGATTTGTCAAAACAGATCTGAGCAACTCTTAACCAACAGCCCATTAAGCCTCTTCAAGGGATCTCTGGTGCTATTACAGATACCACAAACAAAGGAGGAATCATTTTACCATGCCGGAAGTAGGCAAATTTTTAGAGTTATTAAGGCGTTGTTATTGTTTATGGGTTAAGGCTCATTTGTAGCATTAAAGGATATCTTAAAGAAGGGATAAATAAGTCTCCAAATTTTATTCAATAGCCTCTTTAACAGATGGAAATAGCGAAAGATCAGTATGTGGTAAAAATAGGCACGAGACATAATGATCCATAAATTGAGGATTATCGCTTAGATCGAAGTGGGTCATCATTTGAGCAGCCTGTTCCATCTCTTTAAATTTTGGCCACGAGTAAGCACATATTTGTGCACCAAGAAGAGAAGAGTTACCTGCAAAGAAGAATCTATCTCTTGGAATATCAGGCAAAAGACCTATTGTTATTGCCTGTTCAAGATCTAAGTAACTGCCGAAGTTTCCTGCAAGGATAACTCGTTCAAGATCTTGTACAGTCATACCTACAGATTCAAGCAAGGTAAGATAACCTGCAAACATTGCTCCTTTAGCTCGTATTAGGTTTTCAACATCAGCTTCGGTAAATACAATGTCTTCTCCTGTTGCTGTGGCATCTTTGGTTACAACAACATATTCCCAGCCATCTCTGCCTGGGCGAATGCGATCCGTGTTGAGGTCTTGCTTAAATTTTCCTTGTCTATCTAAGGCACCAGTCATAAACAATCCTGCTAATAAACTTATAATGCCAGAGCCACATATTCCTTTGGCTTTTTTACCTCCAATGGTAAGTATCATAGGTTCGTAGGTTTCAGGGTGGATATGAACAACTTCAATAGCCCCTAATGTTGCCCTCATCCCATGTTTTATTCCGCCACCTTCAAATGCAGGGCCAGCAGAACAAGCAGCACAAGCCATCCAATCTTGATTTCCTAGTACAATTTCTCCATTTGTTCCAATATCAATAAATAGTGTGAGTTCAGGCTGATGATTCATGCCAACCCCAATAACACCTGCGGTAATATCACCTCCAACATAGCTTGCAACACAAGGTGCAAGGAATATACGAACATGATTTGGTACATCTATTCCAATTTCTTTTGCTCTTACTGGAGGGAACCTATTGGCAACAGGTGTATATGGAGCAGCCCTTAAAAATCTAGTCTCAAGCCCTAAAAGGAAATGTGTCATTACTGTATTTGCGGCAATTGATATTAGACATATATCTTCTTTTTCTTTTCCTGCAGTATCCAAGAGTTCATTTATTAACTTGTTAATACATTCAACTATCTTTTCTTGAAGTATTTTTAAGCCATCGCCTTTTCTTGAAAATTCCATTCTGGAGATTACATCCTCTCCATAACTTACTTGAGGATTGTAGTCTGATGCCTCTGAAAGTATTTTTTGATCTATTAAAGAGACAAGTCTTGCAGACACTGTAGTTGTGCCTATGTCAATGCATACTCCATGTTGGCCTTTTGTTTTATCTCCTGGTTCAACTCTGATAAGCCGTTTATGGTCTTCCCTATCTGTTTCCATAAAGCTTGCCGTTATCTGCCATTTGCCATCTCTTATTGCATAAGGAAGATGATGAAGTACTTGACTATCCACATCTAGATGAAATGAATGGCCAACCTCTCTTCTAATCCTACCAAGGTCACTTAAGTTGTCTGTTATTGATGGTTCTGGAACTGTTAAAAGAGTTTTGATAATAGCAGGTTCACTTTTAACAACAACAGTTTCTCCATGACTTTTGATCCAAGACGTTGCCTTCCTAGCGAGAGGACGAGAAAGGGCCTTTCTGTCCATTTGAGATTCAACAGGTATTCTTACTACCACATCTGTAATAGGTATCGTTACACAGGCCTTCCAGCCGCCATCAGGAAGTTCTTCACCTTGTACCTGTCCTTTTTCAATAAAAATTCTGCATTTATTACATACTCCTGCACCGCCACAACTAGCATTAATATGAATGCCGGCATCCATTGCAGCTTTTAAAAGATTTTCCTGATTTTTGAATTCAATAGTTGTATTTGATGGCAAAAAGGTAACCTTTGGCATAACTTATTCCTTAGGCCTTGCAATATAATAAGACTTTGGTGATATTATCCAGATATTTGTTTTACGTCCAGTGTTAAGTGGTCGTTAAGCAAAGTAAAAAAACAAGGAGGGATCATGAAGATTCTTGTCACTGGAG
>CAYMRT010000259.1:0-22303 GCA_964392885.1 uncultured Desulfobacterales bacterium
CTCGTTGCAAATAAGCCCATCAAATCCTAAGCCTGCATATGCCATAAAAAAAAAGGCTTTTTCATGTTCATCACTGTTAATTTTCAACGTCCATGTATCAATATTTGAGATAATGCCCCTTTTAAGTGCGAGAAAAACTCCATCAATACCAAGATCTATCCAGCTTTTAAGCCACCCTGTGGCTCTTGCAATATCATTTCCTGTCCCAAGGGGAATGATTGCAATAGGAGGGATAGCGTCAAGCTGGGTGAGTATAGAACAGATATTATTAATAGTGCCATCGCCTCCACAAATAACTATTATATCTTTGTTTCTTGTAAGAGATAAAATTTGCGTTTTAAGACGTTTTTTTTCTGTGAATACAACTTGCTTGGAGGTCATTGGTGCTTGGAGCGGCCTTTCATCAAGGATTTTTGCAAGCCTTACTCCTTCTTTATTGCCAGCATTTGGATTTATAAAAAAGATGCAGTCCATTTATTGATAGCATAAGATATGCTGACTAATTTATAAACAGTTAATTTAATTTTTATTATAAAAAATTTGGTAGTTAAGGAAGAGATATGGAGAATAGAGATTTTAGGATACTTGTTGTTGACGACGAAAAGTCTTTGGTGCTTTTAGCAAGTAGGATTCTAAAAAAGGAAGGCTATGAAGTAAAAGGTGCATATAGTGGGGAAGAAGCGCTTGTAATTTTAAAGAAATATGCTCCAAATCTTATAATCAGCGATCTTAAAATGCCAGGGATTTCAGGGATTGACTTGTTAAAAGAGGTAAAAAAGAAGTATCCAGAAATAGATTTCATCATATTAACCGCTTATGGCACAGTTGAGAATGCTGTTGAGGCGATGAAGTGCGGGGCAATAGATTATCTTATAAAGCCTTTGAAAAGCCCTGACGAGCTCAGAATGGCAGTTAAGAAAGTTGTGGAGAGGCAGCGTCTTCTTGCTGCAAATACGTTGTGGGAAGAGCAGCTTGCAGAAGGCCTTCCTCCTGTAAATGTAATATTTGCAGGTATGGAAGATGTATGGAGACAGATTCAGCAAGTTGCAGAAACGGAAGCAACTGTGCTTCTTCATGGTGAGAGTGGAACTGGTAAAAGTTTGATTGCCAAGGTCATTCATAAGTTAAGTGGTAAAAAAGGGGCATTTGTTGAGCTGAATTGTGCAGCAATCCCTGAAACATTAATTGAATCCGAGCTTTTTGGCCATGAAAAGGGGGCCTTTACAGGAGCTGTTAAAACGAAGCAAGGAAAGTTTGAATTGGCTCAAGATGGAACAATATTTTTAGATGAAATTGGGGAAATGCCACTTTCTGCTCAGGCGAAATTATTGCGTGTTCTTCAAGAAAGGGCATTTGAAAGGGTAGGGGGAACTATAACTTTAACTACAAATGCCAGGATTGTTGCAGCAACAAATCAAGATCTAAAAGAGAAGATAAAAGAAAAGGCCTTTAGAGAAGATCTTTACTATAGGTTAAATGTCTTTCCAATTTATTTGCCTCCACTTAGAAATAGGGAGGGAGCTATTGAAAAAGTGGCTCAATATCTTTTAAAAAGTATTTGTTTTAAGGTTGGGAAACATATAGAAAAGATAAGTGAGGATGCCTCTAGCTTATTAACTTCGTATTCATGGCCTGGCAATATAAGAGAGCTTTATAATACCATTGAAAGGGCAGTAATACTTGCTCCAACTCACAAACATATTTTGACTAAAGATGACCTGGCCTTTTTAGATGTAGTTTATAAAGACGAAAATACAGAGGAGAAAAAGGTTGAGAAAATAGAATTAAAAAGTTTAGAGGAAATGGAACGCGAGGCAATAGAGCAGGCACTTAAAAAGACAAAGGGGCATAGAAAAAAAGCAGCTGATATCCTTGGAATTTCTCTAAGGACGCTTCAGTATAAATTAAAGAAGTATTCTCAGCAAAAAGAGAACACGGCATAATTTAATTATCATTGACGAGTTTTGTTTGGCACGCCAGTTGCAACTATGAATAACGAACACAGCAAAAACTCCCTATCCCTCCCAACCCTCCTCTCCCCGAAGGCCTTCTGATACCTCCTAAAGGAAGGCCTTCTTTTTTGTTTGTGACAAATTTTGTTGTATTTCGGGCAACTTTGGTCATGTTATATTTGGGTTGCTGAAAAAAATAATAAATTAGAGAGGACATAAAGAATTACAAAGTGCAAAAGTTGCATAAGCGCAAAATGCAAAAATTGCACAAAGTGCAAAAATTGCATTTGGTAATTTAAGATGTAGTTATTAATACAATAATCTTACATCTTGATATCTTTTAATAGTTACCTATTTTTATTAAAAAGTGGCATGCCAAGTGCATCTAATATTAATTAAATTTTCATCATTAAAATGGGAGAGGATGCCCATATGACTAAAATAGGATTTGTGCTAGTGGTTAGTGTGTTTTTGTTTGCTTCTGCTCTATCTTGTTTCGCCCAGGATGTTGTTGGATATGATGAAAATACAGAGATAATTGCAACTGGTACCATCTTAAAAATAGATGGTTGTCAATTTAGGGGCCTAAGGTGTTTTGTAATGCAGTCAAACTCTAGAAAACTAAATGTAATTACTGCACCAGAGTGGTTTCTTGAAAGGCTCCACATTAAACTTCGCCCAGGTTATGAGATACGGGTAGTTGGCTCAAAGTTTTATGGTACAGACGGAGCCCTTTATTTGGTTGCACGTTCTATAAAATCCTTGCCTAATGGAAGGCACATTCAATTTAGAGATAGTAAATGCAGGCCTGTTTGGAGCAAAAGGACAATAAAACGTTCTTCTTGCATGAAAATTTTTTATACACCTGGACACAGTCTTTAACTTTTGCCCCTTGGATCTTAGAAGAGAGATCCTAAAAAAGAGAGATCGGTTGTCGAAAACGGAGATTTGTAGGTTAAGCAGATCTATTCAAGACAATCTCCGCATTATTAAGCCTTATTTGCAAGCTAAATATCCCCTTTTTTTTTATTCAATTAAAAGCGAAGTTGATACCATCCCTTTAATTAAAGAAAGGTTGATGGCTAATGAAAATGTTTGCCTGCCAAAGACTGTTATTTCTGATAGGAGGCTTATTTGTTATATTATAAGCTCCTTAAATGACTTAATCCTTGGAGCCTATTCCATAATGGAGCCAAACCCTGAAAAATGTAAAGAGATTTCCCCTAAAAGACTCGATGTGGTAATTGTACCAGGTAGTGTATTTGATAGAAGAGGGGCTAGGTTTGGTTATGGAGGCGGTTTTTATGACAGATTTCTTTCTAATGAGGCTAGTCAGGCAATTAGAATCGCACTTGCTTTTTCTTTTCAGGTAATGGATTATGATATACCAGTAAGGCCTCATGATGAATTTATGGATTATATTGTTACTGAGAAAGAGGTAATTGTTTGCAATGGAAGAAAAAAAGAGCTTTGAAGAGGCTATGGCAGAGTTAAAGGAAATAGTAGAGACACTTGAAGATCAAAATTTGCCACTTGAAAAGGCAGTATCAATCTTTGAAAGGGGGGTTAAACTGTCGAAATATTGTGAGGAGCTTCTAAACCAGGCTGAAAAAAGGGTTAAGCTCCTTATGAAAGACAAGGAAACAGGAGAAATTATTCAAGAGGATTTTGAAGAGTTGAATTCAAAAGACGTTTAAGCTCTTTTAAAACGTATCCAAATAAGAGTTGCAGCAAAGGCCATAGTTCCAAAGGCAGTTGCCAATAAAAACCAATCTAGATGTCTATAAAAGGCAAGTATTACAACAAGATAAATAAAATCTCTTCTTGAGAGAAAATCTGCTAATTTTACAATTTTTGATTTTTTATCTGTGTTGGAAACAGAAGTATAAAGAGGCCCTGACTTTTTTTTATCTTTCATGGTTGATCTGTAAATAATAAATGCAGATATAAAAGTGCCAATTACGGAAATTGCAGAAAGCATTAATGGAAAAGCTTTATTCTCTCTTGCGGCCCACTCTATTCCAATTGCGCAAAATATTGCTGCATGGACTATATTGTCTCCCCAAAAGTCGAGTATCCCGCCAAATCTACTTTCCATAAATTTTATTCTTGCAATTTCTCCATCGCATCCATCTATTATAGAGTGGAATAAAAATAATAATGCCCCTGTTATTTGCCAAAATCCTTGAGAAATAGATATAAAACCTGCACCGATAAGGCCAATAAGTATGCTTATAATAGTTATTTGGTTTGGAGTAATGGAGGTATTTACAAGCCTTTTAGATATTGCAAGTGAGATTCGCCTTTCAACATGTTTTGACATAAAGCCTTCTGTATCTTTTATAAGAGCTTTAAACATCTCCTTCTCAGCCTGTTTTATTTTAAAAGGAGTGGTCAAATCATAAATTTGACCAGATTTACACTTAAAATTCACAGGTTGTAAAAAGGTCATGAGAAAATTTTGAAGTTGTGTAAAGCCATTGGGTTCTAACAGCTTTTTTAATTCAAAGCAGTCCTTTGATGGCTTAAAGGCTAAAAGATAGTCGTGGATTAAGACTTCATTTTCTTTTAGTTCATGTCTTTTTATTGCCTTTAAGCATTCAATTGACGGGAGGGAATCTGGCTTTGTAACAACTATTCGTTCATAGCCTTCGCAATTTAACTGTGACGTATTAGTAATTAATGGTAACTTGCTTAATTTTTCTGTTTTTTTATCAGTAAATATATAGAAATCATATTTGGCCCTTTTGGCATGTTCTATAATACGGTTTATGAGAGAAAGGCCTGCAACTTTTTTGTTTAGCCATGAAGGGTCTTTGGAATGTGCAAATACGATTAAAAGACTTGGCAAGTTAACTGTCTCTGTTAGTTTATATCTTGCCATTTTTTCATCTCAAGAGGCCTTTTTTCAACATGGGCCTTTTTACTGTAAAATAGCATATTGAAGCAAGTGGCTGCTTCTTTAAAGTTATTTGTTCTTTTATTCTTATTTGTTAATTCATTAAAAAATTCGTTTAATACCATATGGTACCATTCAGGATGATGTGAGCCTGCTGAAAGGCCCTCTTCAAAGGTAATTTGATAATCTTTTTTTCCGTTTTCAACTATGATTCTATCATCAAGGCAAGATAAGATGCCATTTTCAGCCTTTATTACAATTTTATTTTGTCTTTTATTCCCTGCCCATGTAAAAAATAGTCTTGCTTTTGTGTTATCAAAGTAGGTAACCTCAACTGTAGCAGTATCTTCAACAGAGATATTTTTAAATTTTCTATTCTCAAGCCTACATTCAATTTTTTGAGGGGTGTTTCCAACCCATTCATTTATCAAATAAAAAGCATGCCATCCATGATCCACAAGTATGCCACCACCGGCAATTGAAGGATCAAGACGCCAGTTTAACTCTGGTTTTTCCTCTCCAACTGCAACAGAAGGCTTAGTTCGAATAACGGTATATTCCACTTCTTTCGCTTTGCCAATATCTCCAGATGCCATAATATGGCTTATTTTTTGGGTAATTGGAGAATAACGCCAGTTATGTACAGTTACAACTGTACAACCTGTGTCCTTTATACCTTGCCATATCTGCTTTAACTCTTCTGGTTTTAACACTAAAGGTTTTTCGCAAAGAACGTGCTTTTTGTTTTTAAGTGCTTCAAGTATATATGTGGCATGAAGTGCCGGAGGAGTGGCTATGTCTATAAAATCTATTTGTTCTTCTTTAAAAAGATCATCCACACAAGAATAAAATCTACTTCCTGGAAGAAGTTCCTGATTTATTTTTTCCCTGTCAGGACACTTGTCAAATACAGCACAGATTTTAAATCTTGGATTTTTTTTATAGGCTGGTACATGGCCATTTGCTGCAATATGTCCAAAGCCAATTATTGCTCCTTTTATTTCATCTTTAAATGACATGGTATGCCCTCAACTCTCAATCTGCTAACATAATTTTATATAAAATTTTTAGAAAAAGGCTTTTATTTTTCAATTGCCTTTAAGGCCTTTTTTAAAATTTCTGCACCTTCTAAAGCCTCATCTTCGCTGATTACAAGCGGTGGATTTATTCTGATGTTATGTGTGTAGCACATAGATATAAGCCCTCTGTCAAGACACTCGTGAAAAAGGCGCCTTGTAAGTTTTTTATCAAGAGGTTCTTTTGTCTTTTTATCAGAGACAAGCTCAACACCTATCATAAGCCCTTCTCCACGCACATCTCCAACAAATGGACTTTCTTCTTTAAGCTCAAGAAGTTTATTTTTTAAGATCTTTCCTACTCTTTTTGAGTTTTCTACCAAATTTTCTTTAATTATAACCTCAAGCACTGCCCGTCCTGCAGCAGCAGCCATTGGATTCCCTCCATAACTCGACGAGCTTCCACTTGGGTTGCCAAATGGCTTTGCACTAGCCATTTTCATTGAGCTAACAATTGCACTCAAAGGGAAGCCACAGCCAATACCTTTTCCAAGCGTCATAACATCAGGTGTCACTCCATCAATATCAACACCCCACATCCTTCCTGTTCTTCCAAATCCAGTAATCATTTCATCAGCAATAACCAAGGCATCAAATTCCTTTGCCACATCCATAACTGCTTTCAGATATCCAGGAGGTGGCACCACATTTCCTGCTGTACCTTGAACTGGCTCTACTAAAATAGCAGCAATATTTTGGCTAGTTTGCCTTTTTATCCCTTCTTTAAAAAGCTCCAAACAGGCAAAGCCGCACTCGGGATGGCTCATGTTTAGAGTGCATCTATAACAATATGCATAAGGCCCCGGCAGGTAAACACCTGGAATTAACGGACCTAAGCCAACTTTAAAGCTTGTGTCACCTAACAGCCCTAAAACTCCTCCAGTTTTTCCGTGAAAACCTCCCCAAAAGGCACAAAATTCGTATTTATGTGTAACAGATTTTGCAAGTCTAAGGGCTGCTTCAACGGCTTCAGCCCCGCCAGAATACATTTGGACTGCATTTAGGCCCTTGGGAGTTATACTAGTAAGAAGCTTTAAAAATTCTACTCTGTTTTCACTGCAGAAACTCCCAAAATTAGCTTTCTTTATTTGATCGCATAAGAGCTCTACATATCTCGGATGAGCATGTCCTAGGCTCCCTACGCCAATTCCAGCAGTAAAATCTATAAATTTGTTGCCATCTACGTCTGTAACCCAGACCCCTTTTGCCTCTTTAACAACTATCTTTGAAAAAAGTGCAATAGATTGAAGACCTGGGGCCATATATTTTGACTCTTCTTCAAAGAGCCTTTTGGATTTTGGACCTGGAACTTTAAAATCATTAACAGTTGGCAATGTATTTGCTCCTTTCTAACTATGGGAAGAAAATGAAAGACTTTCTCTTATCTTTTTGGCATCATGTAATCTTAACCCATTTTTTTTTCTGAGCACAAGCTTATTATAAATAAGATTTGCAATAGCATTTGAGGCTTCTTGTCTGAAAAGAGCAAAGCTTGGCCAAGCATTAATGTCAATAATAAAAATCTTCCCATCTTCTCTAACTATTGCATCTCCTCCATATATTTCTAAAGCTAAGCTGTCTCCAGCATCATGACATTTTTTGTAGAGTTCATCTCTTGAAAAGGAATATTCTTTAAGCTCTTGGTCCTTGTGATAGAACCATTTAAACCAATAGTCTTTTTGGGTTTCTATATCTTTTATGCAATAAAACTTTATAATATCTCCTGGGACGTGTTCTTGTAATATCGCACTGTAGATGCCTCTTTGATAAAATTTTTTTAAATAGCTTTGAAGCTCTTCTCCATCTTTTATGAATATGACATCCTCCTTTTCTATTGCGTGATAATCACCTCTTTTAAGCCAGACTCTGTTCTTGTTAGTGTATGACGGTTTATTTTTTGTAGAGATGATTTGACTTTTAGGAAAGTAGGTTTTGTGGCAAAGAAGCCTCAACATATTTTCTCTAAAGGTATTTTCTACCCCTTGGATGGTATTAATAAGCATACATCCTGTGTTTGCCTCCAGTTTAGCAAGTTTTTCTAAACAAGGGGTCTCCTCACACATGAAAAATATAAGTTCAGGACTAAAGTCAATAGAAAGGGCAAGAAACTCTTCTGGTTCAAGTAAAGATACCTTTTTGCCAAGCTTTTCAGAAAGCTTTTCTGCACACAGCCTGAGTATTTCCGAGTCGTCAAACTCTCTTTCTGGTGAATGTGATTTTTCTCTATAAATTCCAAAGATGTTTTTTATATCCATAAAAGCTTCCTAAAAAATTTAATGATGCTGATTATAGTTAAAACCTTTCTTATACTATGACTGGATTTTTTAGAGAAGATTTTTTTCTGTATTTGTTAATACTTTTTCAGCAAATTGTAGATCTTCTGGTCTGTCAACATCAATTACTTGACCTAAGTCTATAGAATAAAAAGGGACTTTTTTTGAGTGAAGATGCGCTAAAAATTTTCTAAGTGCAGAAAACTCCTTGTGATCTTCTCCTTTAATAAGCCTTGAAGGCATAAGATATACACCACATGTTACTTTATTGGTTGTTTCTTTGCCAATGGCTGTTATTTTATCTTCCGAGTCAATGGATACATAAAGAGGCTTTTCATCATCAATAAAGCTTGTAACTCCAAGGAATATAGCCTCTTTTACTGCCAGCCTATTTGCTTTAGTTAGAAATTTTTTTAATGCCCCATTTTTAAAAATAGAATCAACGGTAGTTATTAAGAGTTTGTCGTTATTATCTGTTTTTTCAAAAAGAGATATAAGGCTTTCGCAGGAGCTTTTTGTGTCTTTAGATATTATTTCAAAATTTATGTCTTTAAACTCATCTTTTAAAAGCTTTGTGCAGGGCCTTGTAATGTCTTTTCTAAAAATTATCGTTATTTTTTTTATACCTGCCCTTTTAAATTCATCAACTGTTCTTAAAAGTAGTGCCCTTCCTGCAACTTCTATCAAAGGTTTTGGTATATTTGGAAAGGCCTTTTTAAATCTCTCGCCATGTCCTGCTGCAATAATACCGCCAGTAATCATAAGCTTTACATAAATTTTTCTAACAATTCCTTAATATCTGAAATAACTAATACTCCTTTAGGTTCTTTATCAGGGTTTATGTTTATATTTTTATTTTTCGCTTTAATCAAGATAGGCCTAAGTCCAACCTCTTTTGCTCCAATTATATCTCTTTTAATATTGTCACCAACCATAACCGCCTCATGTGGCTTAAGATTAAGTCTCTTAAGGGCTGTATTAAATATCTTTGGGTCTGGTTTTTCTGCTCCAATCTCGTTTGAATCAATTAAAACATCCATTATGTCAGATAGCCCAGTCTCTTTGCATATTTCTTGTAAGTTTCCGTAATTGTTGGAAATTATTCCAAGAAAGAACTTTTTCTTTAGTTGTTTCAAAACAGGTATGGCACCTTTTATGTTTTTAAAAGAGTTTATTAAGAAGTTATTTGCAATAGCCTTTTGTAAGCTTTTCTCATAGCACGAAAGCTCTTTTAATACCCTTTTTACTTGTTCAAATACAACATCAGTTAGATTTAGGTGAGAAGGGTTCTCTGCAACAAGGCTGTCATCTGCCTTAAAAAAGGCCTTTGAGAATTGTTCATAATCAATGTCGATACCATGTTGTTTGTATATTTGATAAAAATGTGGGCGCCAAGGGATGCCTGGTGCATCAAGCGTCCCTCCATAGTCAAAAAATATAGCTTTTATGTTATTTTTCATTGAAACAAGAGGATGCCTTTTCTTTTATTTTCTTAATTAACTCTTTTATGGAGTGATTTTTTAAAAAAGAATTATAATCAGCCCTTTTTACAGAAAGATCATTTACACCTTTGGCTGAAACTGACACAATTTTCCAGTGATCTTTTACCCTTCTAAGTAGATATTTAAAATCAATTTCTTCTTTGTCTTTTTTTATCAAGACCGTGTTAATTATAAAATGCCCTTTTCTGTTCTTTTTAAAACCTTTTGTTTTAAACTTTTCGCCAGAATATGAATCAAAACGGCTAGCATAAGTTGCAACAGTCATCTCCATAAAGGCGGTTATAAATTCTTTTTTTTCCAGTTCATCCATTTTTTTCCAGTTTTTTCTTCCTAGAACAAGTCTTGAAATAGTTGGGAAATCAAAGGCATTTTTAATATATTTATAAAGAGAGTCATATCGTTCTTTGCATGTTGTCTCCTTACCTTTTTTCATAGATTTTATTAATAAACTGTGGAGCCCCTCTACTATAACAACTGCCTCTGGTTTTTCCTGACAAGGGGCTATTGGCACAAAAAAAACACTTGCTAAGGCGATAGCTAAAAAGAAGGTAAAGAATTTTTTATTTACTTTCATTTTTATTCTCCTTTACATTTCGTTTTCTCAAAAACAGCCTTCCTTCTTCAATCTGCCAGGCAATTAGACCTGGAATGCCAAGGGTTAACTCTCTGAATCTTTTAGCAAGTGATAGACCAAGAGCAAATTCTGGACTGAGACCAAGAAGCTTTCCAAGAAGCACCATACCTCCTTCTTGAATACCATAGGCACCTGGAACAAAGAACGCCATCCCTCTTATTACTTGGCATAGGCTTTCAATCAAAATGGCCTCAAAAAGGCCAAGCTTGGTATGTAAAAAAACAAGAGTAATCCACACCTCAAGTGCGCCTGAAAACCAGCCAATAAGCCTCCATAAACTAGATTTAAAGATTATCCATTTGTGGGTATAAATATCAAGAATTGCTTCATCAAGTGCCTTTGCATCAACTGAGATGCCTTGAAGCTTGTCTTTGCTTACAATAAGGGAAAGAATATTTAAAAGTCTTTGCCATATCCCTTTTTTTTGAACCAAAAAGAATCCAAGTGCTCCAAGTGATAAAAGGCATGTAGCAAATATAGCCTGTTTTACAATTCCTTTGTGACCTAGATATATTAGGCCGCAAATTCCAAAAATGGAAAATATTAGTTGGGTTATAAGTGCCAGAGTAATCTCTACAAGCACGCTTGCACCAGATGATGATACTGGATAACCTCTAGTTGTAAGCATTCTTGCCCTAACAAGGTCTCCTCCTATTTGAACAGCAGGGAGGAGCGAATTTATAGATTCTCCAACCCATCTGGCCTTTATAAGAAGAAGAAGTCCAGGGACCTTTTTCTGGATGAATAATAACTGCCAGGCAATCGAATCAAGTATCAATGGGGCAATATGCGAAAAAGACACCAAAAATAGACCGAAACCTATCATTTTTAGTGCGGATAGAACATCATCAATGCCAAAATATATAAGTATAGAAATAAAAAGGCTTATGCCGAGAAAAAAAAGGAGATATCCAGTACTTTTATTAAATCCTATGGAAAAATTTTTCATATTTTAATTTTATTAAATGAGCCCCCTTTGTTTAAACCACCTTACTGCATCTTTTATGGCCTCTTTTGCTGGCCTAAAGGTATAACCCAATTCTTTTTCCGCCCTTTTGCTAGAAAAAAACATCTTTTTTTTGGCCATCTTGACACCATCCACAGTTGCAAGGGGTTCTTTGCCTGTAATTTTTGATACTGCCTCTAGTATGTAAGCAACAGGAAGTATTAAATTGTGTGGTAGCTTAATCTTAGGTGGAGCCTTGCCTGTAAATTCAGATATAATCTCAAAGATTTCTTTTAAGGTGAGGTTTTCTCCTCCAAGTATGTAGCGCCTTCCTGTTTTCCCTTTTTTAAGGGCCAGTATGTGCCCCATGCTTACGTCATCTACATGGACTATATTTAACCCTGTATCCACATAAGCTGGCATCTTGCCCTGTGCTGCCTCAAGTATCATTCTCCCTGTTGGTGTTGGTTTTATATCCCTGGGGCCTACTGGTGTGGAGGGGTTTACAATGACAACATCAAGTCCTTTTTCATCCACAATTTTTTTTACAGCCTGTTCTGCCAAAAATTTCGATCTCTTATAGTGTCCAATCATATCATTTAAACTTACTGGCGTTTCTTCATCAGAAGGGCTACCATCTTTATTTAATCCCAAAGTGGCAACGCTGCTTGTATAGACAGCCCTTTTTATCCCAGCCTTAATGGCAGCAAACATTATATTTTTGGTGCCTTGTACGTTATTTTCATAGATTTCTTTAGGCTCTGGTACCCAGAGTCTATAATCTGCAGCCACATGAAAAAGGTAATCATACCCTGCAAGAGCCTTCTCAAGAGTTCTTGGTTCTTTTAAATCGCCCTCTATTTTTTCTATTTTAAGGCCTTTAATATTTTCTAAGTTGCTTTCTTTTCTGATAAGGGCACCAACTTCAAATCCTTCTTTTAATAAAAGCCTCGCAAGACTTGAACCAACGAAACCTGTTGCTCCTGTGATAAATGCCTTCACAATCACTCCTTTAAAATTACTTCCTTAATAAAGTTGTTGCCATCTAAGCCGATAAAGATAAAAACCCGAAAGCTAAGTTGTAAATTTTGGGCCAGTGATATATATTCAAAAGGCCTTTTATTTTTGAGCTACATACTATTTGAACTAAATTTTGTAAACAAAAGGATAAATGTCATGAAAAAATCTTTTATGCTGTTTACCTTGTTGAGCCTGCTCCTTTATCTTGGAGGAAACGTTTTTTGTGTTTCTAATGCGCTAGCTACTCAAGAAAATGCACAGGTACAAAAGGGCAAAAATATAGGGGCAGACAATGGGAACAATGGTGATTGGATCGAAGAGGAATATTTGGAGGAAGATGTCTCTGATGAAGAAATGGAAGAAGACATTTCTGACCCAATTGAGCCAGTAAACAGGTTGTTTTTTAAGTTTAATGATAATCTTTATTTCAAAGTAGTTAAGCCCTTTTGTAAGGTATATAACAAGGTAGTTCCAGAGACAGCAAGACGAGGCATACGTTCATTTTTTTCACATGTATATACACCAGTTAGAGCTGCGAATTGTCTTTTACAAGGTAAGGTTGACGGATTTGTAAGGGAGGTTGCCCGTTTTATTATCAATACAACTGCCGGAGGTCTTGGATTTAGGGATGCCGCCTTTGAAGATTATAAGGTAAAAAAGAGTGCAGAAGATTTTGGGCAAACACTTGGTTTTTATGGATTAGGAGCAGGACCTTATTTGGTAATTCCATTTATTGGGCCAAGCTCTTTAAGAGATGCAGTAGGAACCGCTGCTGATTCTTTTATGTATCCGCCAAATTATTATTTAGATGGCTGGACAACTACAGGACTTACAACTTATAGAAGAGTTAACGATGTGTCATTAAGGCTTGGAGAATACGAGGCATTTAAAGAGACTGCCATTGATCCGTATGTGTCAATTAGGCAGGCTTATTATCAATATAGGAAAAAACAGATAGAAAAGTAGCACTAGGGTTTCATTTTAATTCAATGAAAATAGGTGTATTTGTGGCCCTTCCTCGTGAGGCAAGGGCCATTTTTGGTTCAAGTTCTTGGGTAAAAAAAGGTAATATCTATTTTAAAAAAATTACCAGACAAGATACTACAATAGAGATTATAGCTTGTGGTCAAGGAGAGGGTGGGGTTATTAGGGCCTTTTCTGCCTTTAAAAAAAGTGGTGTGCAGAAGATAATTAATCTGGGGGTTGTTGGAGCACTAATAGACGGACTAGAGCAAGGAGATCTTATCGTTCCAAATTTTCTATTGAGTGAATATGGTGAAATATCACTTTTAGAAGAATCTGAGAAACTTAAACGGATATCAAAGTCAGCTAACTCTTCTTTTAAGGTTTGTAAGCTTTTTACCTCTAGAGAGGTCGTTTGTTCGCCTAGTGAAAAAAAACGAATTTATTTTAAATATGGAGCATGTGCAGTTGATATGGAGGCTTTTTACATGGCTAGGCTTTGTAAAGAGTCATCTTTTCCTTTTAGTTTAATAAAGGCTGTTAGCGACTCTAGTAGCCAAGCTATTCCTCGAGAAATACTAAAGTGTTCAAATGAAATGGGTAAAATTGACTATATTAACTTAATTAAGGAGCTTATTTTAAAACCATTTTTAATAAAAGATTTGATTACAATAGGGAGGGGGTTCAGACTTGCAACAAAAAGTCTAGAAAAGGCCTTTAATAGTATGGTTATACTAGGGATTTCTTAAATAGCGTTTTTGTCTCAAGTCGAGATCTCATGTTCATTGAAAAAAATAAACAGATATGACTAGTCAAGCAACATCTGCAGGGAACTTTTCTCCCTGATGCTAGCCCACATATCTGCAACTTGTGCCACAGAAAAAGCAAAAAGGCTTCTTCAGCCACTTCTTCAGGTTCAGCACAATGAAGGTGATGACTACCATTGCTTCGCTTGTTGCTACAAGTTTGGCCATCACTTTTTCTAAACTAAATTGTAACTTGAGCTGCCAGAATTCCTCTTAACTATTTCACACTGTTATTTGCAAGAGCAGAAATGTATAGTCCTTTTTGTTATAAAAACAAATTATGATAAAAAATGCTTTTAAAAAATTATAAATTGAAATACCAATATTCAAGTGATAAAAAATTAAATATGAAGACTTATTTAATAAGGAGAAAGACATGGAGAAATTTTTGGGGATAAAAGACCAGGCCTTAAAGTTTACTCTTTGGGTAGTATTAATACTATGTATTTCCTTTAAAGCATATGCTGTTGAACAAGGTAATTCTAACCCTGATGCTCTTGAAGGAGATGGTTCGCCAACACAGGCTATCCAAAATGATTTAGATAAATTAGAGGGAGATGGAGAGCAACCTCAAGAAGGGTCCGGGGTATCTGAACTAGATGATAATATTATTTGCAATTGTAAAGCTCAATTGTGTGTTGTATGCTTTGAAAAGGATACGAAAGAGCCCTTAAGAATACTTCCAAGGCCACTTTCCAATTTATATAAAATCCCATCTGCACAGAAGGAAAATATTTTAAAAGCAAATCTTCCTGCCTTTAAACCGCTTTTTGTATTTGAAAGAAAGGGCATAGATTTATCTGATCCAGCAGAGCCAAAGGGATGGTATAGAGTTGGTACTTCTAAGGATAGACCTGATGGTTGGATAAGGGCAAAAGACTGTTTTGAATGGCGCCAGGCCCTTCTTGTTTCTTATACTCATCCTGGAGAGCCAGGAGAAGGAAGGTATCCTGTGCTTATGTTTAAGGATCTTTCTGCACTTAAGGCCATTGTTAATTCTGATGACAGAGAGGAAAGAGCTAAGTCATTGTATGCCCAAATAAATAAAAAAGAAATACCCCCTGAAGTTGTAAGTATGGAACCGAAAAGATTTGTAGATATAAATGAAAATTTTTATCTGCTTCCTATTTTAAGATATGAGACAGTTGAAATAGAAGGAGATGAGGCACGTTTTTTACAAATTGCAGCGGCAGTTCCAGGCAAAAGAGGTGCAGATACCCTTAAAGACGAAGATTATTTTGAAGAGGCAAGTGCAGATACTGAAACAGCTACTAAAAATCAGGCACAGAAGTTAAAAGTAGATTTGGTATTTGTTATCGATACAACAAGAAGCATGCAGCCATATATAGATATGACGAGAGAGGCAGTTGAAAAAATTGCCAAACGTCTTGGAGAAGATTTAAGAGATAGAATAAAGTTTGGACTGGTTGGTTATAGAGACTCTATTAAGGTAATCCCAAAGCTTGAATATACTTCAAAAAACTTTACTCCAGAATTGGTAGATGCAAAACAGCTTATAGAGATTTTAAAGAATGAGGCAAAGGCTACAAGTGTAGGTAGTCATGACTATCAAGAGGAGGTGTTTGCTGGAGTACAAACAGCCATGGATTCAGCTTGGGATGAAGATGCCCTTCGTTTTATAGTGCTAATAGGAGATGCAAGCTCTCATCCTTTGGGACATCCACAGAATACTACCGGTCTTGGTGCAGAAGATTTAATAAGAGCAGCAGAAGATCAAAAGATTCATATTATTGCACTGCATCTTAAGGATGAAAGAGCAGCAAAAGATCACGAGCTTGCAGCAGAACAATTTGGAACTCTTTCTCGCATAAGGGGAACAGATGGCGAATCTGCCTTAATAGAAATAGATGCCTTTAAAAAAGATGATTTTCAAAAGGCAGTTGACACTATAGTTTCAAAAGTTGGCGACAGAATGAAAATGGTAATCGCTGCATCAAAAAGTGCAACGCCTGCTTCTGTGTTTCCTCCACCTCCTCCAATGCCAGATGAAGAGCAAGAGCTTCAGAAAGATGTGGCAAGTACAGCAAGTCAGGCCTTTGATAAGGCATGGAATTCAGCTCTCATAGAGTATCTTGGTCAAGAGGCCTCTCCTCCAAAAGATATTGTGGCATGGGCACTTGATAGAGACCTTGTTGATCCAACCCAGAGAAGTTTGGACGTGCGGGTTTTAATAACCAAGGCACAACTCAGCACTCTTGCTCAAAGTCTTGATAGTATCATTCAAGCTCTTAACAGGGCGGAAGTGACTCAGGAGCAGTTTTTTGATGCGCTTCAGGCTGTGGCAAGCCAGACTATGAAAAAACCAGAGGATATCGCCAAAGCAAAACGCCTTGTGGATACAGGCCTTTTGCCATCATTTATAAAAAGTTTGCCATATAAAAGTGATATTATGTCTCTTACAAACGAGATGTTTGCCAGCATGACGGCAGATGAAAGGGCACAGCTTATTTGGGGATTAAAAGCTAAACTCATTCAATATAGACAGATAAATGAAAGAGTAGATGCATGGCACAAACTTAATGATTCAGATCCAGATACTCAAAAAGTCTATCCCCTTAAGATAGATTATCTTCCATAAGTTTTTATATTTATGAGTAGTGAAGAACAGCAGTTATTGCTGAAAGTAAAAGGTGCCCGGATTGTCAGAAAGAGGCAATCCGGGAGTACCTTTGAACTATTGGTTCCTGCTTTCTATTTAAAAAGAGGAGAAATGGCTTGCGTAGTTGGAGAAAGTGGGTGTGGGAAAAGTACTCTTTTGGATTTTCTAGCTTTGGTGTTAAGACCCCAAGAAATAGAATCTTTTTTTATATTTCCAAACAATAGCCAGCAAATAAACATTGGAGAATTGTGGAATAAAGACAATGATAAGGACATTTCACAGGTAAGGAGAAGATATCTTGGTTATGTGCTTCAGACAGGAGGCCTTCTGCCTTTTTTGACTTTAAGAGAAAATTTTTATTTGCCAATAAGATTAAACAAATTGAAAGGATTATCGAAAAGAATAGAGTTTTTTTCAAAGATTCTTGGAATATATAGATTTTTAGACGAAAAACCACAGAGCCTTTCAGGAGGACAAAGACAACGAGCTGCAATACTTAGAGCCCTTATTCATAAACCTCTCGTAGTATTTGCAGATGAGCCCACTGCAGCTGTTGATAGAAAAAGGGCATTAGACATAATTAATCAATTTAAAAAGATGGCAAGAGAGGAAATGGCAAGCGTTGTAATGGTGACACATGATCGGCACCTTGTAAAAGATGTTGCAGACAGATGGTTTGGTTTTAAACTTGATTATCCTTCAAAAACTCTAATTTGTTCAACGTGTTATGAAATCTCTTCTTAATATAATTCCAGCTCTTGCTTTTAAAGATCTAGTACACGAGATGGTATTAACATTGTGTCTTGTTATTGCGATTTCATCAGTTATTGCTCCTCTTTTAATTTTATTAGGATTAAAAAACGGCACTATTTACACATTAAGAAAGCGTTTGACAAACGATCCAAGTTTTTGCGAGATTCGTCCTGTTGAAACAAGGCAATATAGTGCAAAGTGGTTTCGTGAGTTAAAAAGTGATAAAAGGGTTGGGTTTTTAATACCAACAATCCTTCCTGCCTCATCAACTGTATATTTACGATCTGAACATAAAAAAAGATGGATTCTTGTAGATATTGTGCCAACTGCTTCTGGAGATCCTCTATTAAATGCAGCAAATATTCAGGCACCTAAGGGAGATCAGTGTGTAATCAGTTTTGGAGCTGCAAATGATTTTCATATACAAAACGGCCAAAAGATAAAGGTTAAGGTTAGTAGATATAAAGGTGGACACTATGAATATGGAGAGGCTTTTTTAGAGGTAGTTGGCATTTTGCCTAAACAGTATGGAACCTTACCCAGGATTTATGCACCTCTTGATTTTCTTCTTGACATAGAGGCCTTTAAGGAAGGTAGGGCTGTAACTTCAAGAGGCTGGAGCGGTAGCATTAGAAGGCCCTTTATGAGATTTAATGGAATAATTGTTTTTTCAAAAACTCCTTTAGATCCTATTCTTCAAAATTCGTTATTGATAGAAGGTGGGCTTGCCAACATAAGACCTGTTTTTGAAAATGAAGTTAAAAAATACATAGGAATTTTACCTAATAAAAAATTTCATACATATATATTATCAAATCCAAACATGATGGTTTCTCCCTCTTCATTTAGAGCTGTAAAGAACAGACTTAGAGGTTTAGGTACCATTGTGCTTCCTTTTAATAAAGAAATTGTGCTTACGATAAACGGAAAAAAGGTTACAGCTATAGGACTTTCACCAGATATTAGGGCAAAAGGTGAATTAAATCTGTATGTGCCTTGGAGTGGCTTTAGTGAGAAAAAAAGTGGCAAAGAGTTGCTTCAAATCTTACTTCCTGATGGAATTGACTGCTTCAATGGTCAAAATAGACGAGAAATCATTGTTAAGTTTAATGGCTTAGAGCAAATTAGCTTTCCTCTTAGAGTAGCTGGGATCAGTAAAGAGAAGTTTGCAATTCTACCAGTGGAACTTTCGTCTATTTTAACTACTGCACTTGCCAGAAGGGTAATTTTTGACAAAAAAGTTAAAGATTTTGTGTTGATCCAGTCGGGATTTAGAGGTTTTAGACTATATGCCAAAGACCTTGATTCAGTAGAGCCTCTTTATAATAAACTTAAGTCTCAAGGTATTCAGGTAACTGCTAAAATTGAGGCAATAGAACGGATAAAGACTTTAGATAGCGGTCTTTCTAGACTTTTTTGGCTTATAGCTATACTTGGGGTTACAGGTGCTATTTGCGTATTGGCAGCTAGTATATATGCTTCAGTTGAGAGAAAAAGAAATCAGTTAGCTGTATTAAGGCTTTTGGGTATGTCTAGAGGTGATTTGTTTTTCTTTCCTGTATTTGAAGCCATATTCATAGCAACCGGTTCATGTATTATAGCTATATTAGCTTACAAGCTAGTCTCTGAAATAATAAATTCAATCTTTAGAAAAGAAATGAGGGTAGGAGAGTTAATTTGCACCTTGCCAGAATCAATTATATTTTGGACTGTAATAATAACTTTAATGATTGCTGTGTTAAGTTCCCTTATCGGGGCTTTGAAGACATCAAATATTGACCCAGCAGAGGCACTCCGTGAAGAATAAACTTTTCCTCACTATTATTTTCACTTTGCTGTTTTTAAGGGCGGTTGATTGGATTTGGGCACAAGATAAGACTCTTTATAATCCTAAGCCTCTTAAAGGCGATTTAGTGCTTCCAATGCCTAATGGTGCCAAAATGGTATTTAGACCAATTTTAGT
The DNA here is from genome assembly GCA_964392885.1 of uncultured Desulfobacterales bacterium. Lineage (GTDB taxonomy): Bacteria > Desulfobacterota > Dissulfuribacteria > Dissulfuribacterales > QOAL01 > JAADCZ01. The sequence continues at coordinate 19,408 of CAYMRT010000259.1, forward strand.
GCCAGGAAAGTCATTTTGGGGAGATATGAGAAGGATTATTCAGTTAGGCGATCCAAATGGAGGGCCGTTTGAGGGGCTACAAAGGCTTCAAGTAAGCGGCTCTTTCCCTGATAAAAAGGGGGAAAATTGGATTTTTTATATAGGCAAGTATGAAGTTACAAAAGGTCAATACATAGCCCTTTTGGGCATGGACAATTTTTTAAAGGCAACAAGAGATAAAAACGACAAACGCTTGCCTTCTCTAAAAGGTTCCCCTCTTAAAAAAGAGCTTTCAAAGCCTGTTACTTTTATTTCTTATAGTTCTATAAGAAGGTTTATAAACGCATACAATAAGTGGCTTTTTGATCCAGATCATCCTGAGAGATTAAAAAATATGCCAAAGCTTAAAGGTGTTCCTGGATTTATTCGTTTGCCAACTGAGGTAGAGTGGGAATATGCTGCTCGAGGGGGACAGATTGCAAAAGAGAGGGGAATATTTGATAGATCTTTGCCTTTTTCAAGGAGAAAGTTAAATAAGTATGCCTGGTATCTTGGCAATGCTAAACATAAAATACGACCAATTGGACTTAGAAAGCCTAATCTTTTAGGCATCTTTGATATGTTTGGAAATGCACAAGAAATTGTTGATGGTAGATTTTTACCTGAAATTTGGCAAGGAAAGCCAGGAGGTGTACCAGTTAGAGGAGGTAGTGTCTCAACTCCTGGTTCAAAGATGCGTTCATCTATTAGAAGTGAATTTGATGTGTGGGCATGGGACGAAAGCACTCATCGACTAATGGAAAGGGCGAGTTTTAATACAGGTTTTAGGCTTGCAATAGGTTCTAATGTTATAACCACTCCAAGGATGAAGGAGTTATTGGCAAAAGAGTATGAGATTTATAAGAAGGGATTTCGTTCAAATACTCCTGTAGGCAAAAGTTTGGATAACCTAGTGGCACAGGCAGATACCCAACTTGATATTGTAAATCCTATAATGGCAAGGCTTGTTAAGACGCATCCTGAACTCGAAGCCGATTTTAAGGCAATTCAGCATTATTTAAATGAGGCAAGACGGCGTCTTGATGACGCTCAAAAGCAAAATGCAAGAAGCCTTGCTCAAGATGCAGCACGAAATGGGGTTAATTATTCAATATATATGGACAAGCTTGCTAATTTGGATAGGTCATTAGAACTGGCACAAAAGTTGTCTGATATGTCAACAAGATATCAGGCACAAGTAACTGCTATTAATAAAAAGATCTCTGATTTGAAACAAGCTTCAAAAGAACAATTTGAAGCATATATACAAAAGATTTCAACGTTGGGTAACTATAAGATTTCATATATTGATTATGCAATAAATACCCTTAGGAATAAGAGGCATACAAATAGAGAAGATAAGGTATTAACTCTTGTGGAAAAACATGCTAAGGAATTTTTTAGAGATAGAAGAAGTTATCCTGAAAAATGGCAGCAAGAGTTTAAGAGAATTTTTAATGTTGGAGGAGCTAAATGAAAAAAATATTATCTTTAGTTGTCTGCTTGGCTTTTTGTTTTCAACTTAGTTCCTGTGCAAATATGTCTGATCAGAGTCGTACTCGTGCCGAAGGAGCTGGAGTAGGAGCTCTTGTTGGGGGACTTATTGGTTTAGCTGCAGGAGATACTAAAGGTGCGATTATAGGTGCCTTAGCTGGTGCAGGGGTTGGATTTTTAATAGGTAATGAGATTGCAAAAAGAAAAGCAAAATATGCTAGTGAAGAAGACTTCTTAAATGCTGAAATTGCATTGCTTGCAAAAATGAATGTATCTACCCAAAGATATAATGCTAAACTTGCAAGTGATATAAAGAGGCTTAACAAAGAGATAAAGTCGTTAAGAGCGCAATATAAGAAAAAGTCAATCAAAAAAAGTGTACTGTCTAAAAAGAAAAAGGAAATTCAAAAGAAAATTGCAGCAAATGATAAAATGTTAAAAGAACTTGAAAAAGAATATAAAATAAATGTTGCGGTACTTGATGAGCAAAAGAAAAAGCGTAAGAAAAAAGATCCATATGTAGTAAAGCTTGAGAAAGAGATAAAGGCACTTAAAAAGAATATTGAGGCTCTTCAAAAGAATGCAAAACAACTTGCTGAAATGGACGAGAGGTTATCTGTATGAGCAAAAAAACACTAGTTATTATACTTGTTATACCATTATTTTTTGCTAGTTGTGCCGTATCAACAGATCCTCATCAAGGCGGACTGTTTGGTGGAATAAAAGGTTTGTCAACAGGAGAATATGACAGACGCATTCAAGAGAGGCAGGCACATCTTGCAAGACTGCAAGCAATGCAAAGGCAACTTGAGCAGGAAACAGCTACCCTTGAGGCACAAAAGAAAGGGTTGAAAAATGAGATAGAAAAAGAAAAAAGGCGTCTTTCTAAGCTTGAGAAAGATATAAAGGGGCTAGAGAAAAAGATTGCAGTATTAGAGAAGAGAAAAAGAGTCTCTAATTCTAAAATTCAAGATATGAAAGCTAGAATCGCTGCACTTAAAGCGAAAATTATATCCCTTGATGCTGATATTGACTCTCTTGAAGGTTCTGGTCTGGGTGATACAGACATAGATTTAAAAAGAAAACAGCTAGAGGCTCAAAGAAAGGCCCTTGAAAAAGAATACAAGACGCTTCTTGAGCTTACTTTACAGCTTGGCCAGTAAAAAAGTTATACTTTGCTGGTTAAGCTTGTTAGCAATTTTTGCACAATCGTTGGTTCTTGCTTGCGATGTAAGTGTTATTAATGAAATAAAAAGGATTTTAATCCAATTTTCCGTATATAAGAAGAACTTAAAATATCTTGATAAACTTAATTGCTCCAATATCAATAAGGTATTGTTGAAAATAGACCCTTATTCAAGGTGGATTCCTCATCCTCCTATTT
>CAYMRT010000260.1:0-5583 GCA_964392885.1 uncultured Desulfobacterales bacterium
AAAATTGGCCTTTCTGATGCTAGCCTTAGAAGCTATTTAAGATCCTGGCTATTAAATCCTCCTGATAAACTACGCTGTAATATTTTGTCAGATTGGGGCGAAGAGATTTTTAAAGCAAAACGTCCAAGGATAGCAGAAGATACCTTTTCTCTTTTAGATATTTACTGCCCCGAAATATCTATGGGCGCCACTACACTTTATTTGAAATCAAGACTTGCTCTTTGGCAGGGAGATTATACAGCTGCATTCAATATGGCTATAGATAGTATATCTATAAAGCCAGATAGCCAAAATGTAATCCAAGGCATAAACTGTGGAATCCTTCTTGGACAATGGAATGAAGTAAAAGATCTGTTTTCAAAATTTGATGATCTTATACCAAAAGAACAAAAATTGTTGCTTTTAAAAAAGTGGGGAGATGAGGCAATGATGCTTGGTGAATACAAAGAGGCACTTTTAGCCTATAAACTTTTAAAGAAATACATAGATAAGGATAGCTCGGCTGATTTTAGAACTCTACTTGCTGAAACAAAAATCAAATCGCCTGAAAAAACTATAGATGAATGGAAAAAAATGGCAAAAAAGGCACAAGGGATTTGGAAAGATGTGTCAAAGGTAGAGGCTGATTTTTATAAGTTTTCTAAAGACATATGATAGATAAAGAAGAGATAAACTAGCATGAATTGTACTAATGATTCAAATAAAATACTCGTTGTTGGAGGAGAGTTAAAAGAAAGGCTAGAATTACAAAAATGCCTTTCATCTATGGGTTTTGACATAAGCGTAGCTCCTGATGTTCAGATCGCATTAAGCTTTATTGAGAAGACTTCATTTTGCCTCTCATTTTGTTTTCATTTATCTGGCCAGGTTGATGCTACAGAGTTTTTGCAACTTAGTCAAAAAATTGAGCCTAAGACAAAGACAGTAGTTCTTGCTAAAGAAGCAAGCATAGAGGATGCGCAAGCGATAATGGAATTAGGAGCTATAGACTTTAGACTTCCTCCATGGTCAGAAGAAGTAATTAATTTCATAGTAAAAAGGGCACTTAATACTTACTTGCCTTTAAAAGATGCAAAACAATCATCTTCAAAGATAACAGAAGAAGAGTCTTCTGTTCATGTGAGTCATAATTTTGACAGGTATAAAATTATAACTCAAAGTCCTATCATGAAAAAATTACTTAGTCAGGCAAAAAGTGTGGCAAAAAGTAAAGCCACAGTTCTTATACAAGGAGAAAGTGGTACAGGAAAAGAACTTCTTGCGCGTTTCATACATCTTCACAGTGACAGAGCAACAGGTCCTTTTGTTGCATTAAATTGTGCAGCCTTGCCTGAAACCTTACTGGAAAGTGAGCTGTTTGGTCATGAAAAAGGGGCATTTTCAGGGGCTATAATGAAGAAATTGGGTAAATTTGAGCTGGCAAATGGTGGAACAATCCTTTTGGATGAGATTACTGAAATGGCATTGCCTCTTCAGGCAAAGCTTTTGCGTGTATTGCAGGAAGAAGAGATTGACAGGCTTGGAGGCACAAGTCCAATACCAATAGACGTTAGGGTTATTGCTACAACAAATAGAGATGTTTTAGCGGCTGTTCGTTCAGGTAAATTTAGGGAAGATTTATACTTTCGTCTAAATGTCATTCCTTTAAAGATTCCTCCTCTTAGAGAAAGGTTGGAGGACATTCCACTTCTTGCAGAAAATTTTAGACAATATTTTGTAAAAGAATATGGGAAAAATGGGCTTAAATTTGCATCTGGTGTATTAGATGAGCTTTCAAAAAGGAAATGGGTAGGAAATGTGAGAGAGCTTAAAAATATTATTGAAAGAGGCGTGCTTTTGAGCCAGGGGTCTGAAATTACCCTGCAAGATTTGCTGGTAGATGAGGTTGAGGCTAGTGAAAATAATTCCGTCTCAACATCTCAAGGAGCATTAGGTGAGGATATTTTTGATTTAGGAGAGGTGGAAAAGGAGATGATCAAAAGGGCCCTTTCAAAGACAAAAGGTAATAGGACACATGCTGCAAAGCTCCTTGGCATTAGCGTTAGGACACTTAGAAATAAGCTTGCTGAGTATAGAAATATTGGTCTTGTATTATAGGTGAGGTGGTTATGAAGTCTCTTTTTGCCCCTGTTTTTGATGTTATGTCAAAGGCCTTAAGTCTTAGGACTAAAAAGAACTCTTTAATTGCATCAAACTTGGCGAATGTTGATACCCCTGGTTACAAATCTAAAGATTTGAATTTTAGGGGATTAATGGAGACATATCTCGAAGAAAAAGGACTTTCTAAGAAACGCAATATAGAAGAAGAAGTTGTGCTTCATACTACAAATCCAAAGCACTTAAAACCAAAAGAAGATTATTCCAAGGATTTTATAATTGAAAATCAAGAAAGAGGAGTGCCTAATAATGTTGATTTAGATGAGCAAATGGCAAAACTTTCTGAAAACAATATTCAATATCAGATTGTTACACAGATGCTTGTTAAAAAGTTTGAGCTTTTAAAGACTGCTATAACAGAGGGAGGTAAGCAGTAATGAATCTTTTTACATCTATGGCAATTAGTGCAAAAGGGTTAAGGGCAGAACGAACCCGTTTAAATATTGCGTCAATGAACTTGGCAAATGCACATGTTACCAGGACATTAGAAGGAGGTCCTTACAGAGCTAAATCTGTTGTGTTTAAGGCTGTGCCAGTTAAAGACTTAAAAGAGGTAAGAGGATTAAATAATAAGAACAATTTTGAGGCACAGCTTAGCAAGGCCCTTGAAGCTGTTGAGGTAGTTGAGATTGTTGATGATCAGACTCCGTTTATGGAGATTTTTGATCCAACCCATCCTGATGCAGATGAAAACGGCATTGTCAAGCTTCCAAATGTAAATGTGATGGAGCAGATGGTTGATATAATTGATGCTCAAAGGGCCTATGAAGCAAATATTTCTGCCATGGAGGCAGCCAAGACTATGGCAGTAAAGGCTATTGATATAATCCGTTAATAGGGAGGATATATGAAAATTTCAAATATTGCTTCTGATCAGCTAGTTAATGTCAAAGAATATGCCCAAGATACTAAAAACAATAAAGCCGTATCTAAGTTTGCAGACCTTCTAGAAAATAGTTTAGAGGAATTAAATAGCAAGCTTCAAAATGCAGAAAAATTGGCTCTAGATCTTGCTTCTGGCAAGGAGGTTGATCTTCCTACTGTAATGACAGAAATAAACAAGGCTGATTTATCTTTTAGAATGTTTTTACAAGTTAGAAATAAGGCTCTTAGTGCTTATGAAGAGATAATGAGGCTACAGTTCTAACCTTTTAGAGTTTAGAGAGGATAAGTATGCCAAGTTTTTCTGATTACATATCACAACTAAGGCAGTTTTATGAAGATTTAAATTTAAGACAAAAAGTCATAGCAGGTGTTGTAGTTGCAGTTACTCTTGTTAGTTTTGGAGTCTTGTTTTTTTTAATAAATTCTCCAACTTATAAAACACTTTATTCTGATTTAGATCAAAAGGATGCCGCAGAGATTGTTGAGTGGCTTAAGAAAAATGGAGTTCCCTATGAAATTTCACAAGGTGGAAGTCTTATTAAAGTGCCTGAGGAAAAGGTTTATGACATACGACTTGCGCTTGCTAGCTCAGGATTGCCAAGAGGGAGTGGAGTTGGTTTTGAATTATTTGATAAAACTAGCCTTGGCACAACTGATTTTGTCCAACAGGTAAATTATCAAAGGGCACTCCAAGGAGAATTGGAAAAGACTATTGCTAGGTTCCCTCAAGTAAAGACGGTAAGGGTACATATTGCAAAACCAAAAGAAAGTCTTTTTGTGACTCAAAGACAAGAACCTACTGCATCAGTGGTTTTAGAATTAAAAAGAGGTGAGGAACTATCACAAACACAAATAAAAGGTATTGTCCATTTAGTGGCCAGTGCGGTGCCAAGGCTCAAAAAAGAAAATGTTACCGTTGTTGATACTACAGGTAACGTACTTTATGACGCTAGGATGGAGATAAAAGATCCTCTCAAAGCAAAGGCTAGTTTGCAGTTTACCTATAGAAAACGTCTTGAGGATTATTTTAAGCATAAAATTCAGACTATGTTAGAAGATGCACTTGGACCCAACAAGGCCGTTGTAAGGGTAAGTGCTGAAATAAATTTTGATGAAGTAAAAACCAGTGAGGATAGATACGATCCCGATTCAATTGCCATAAGAAGTGAGCAAAAGATAGAGGAAATTGAGAACCCTGGGGGGGCTCAAGGGATACCTGGAGTAAAGGGTGGTCTTAGAGATAAACTTCAAGGAAATATTGGGCAAGGTGAAGAAGAGTTTGTAACTAAAAAGAAAAAAGAGACAACCAATTATGAGATTACTAGAATTCAGCGTCAAATTCTAGGATCTATTGGAACTCTTAAACGTCTTTCTGTGGCTGTAATGGTGGATGGTAAGTATGAGGAGAAGAAAGGGAAAAAGGTATATGTTCCAAGAAGCCCTGAAGAGATAACAAGCCTAGAGCAAATAGTAAAGGCGGCAATGGGGTTTAGCGAAGAAAGAGGAGATGAGGTAAGCGTTGTAAATGTTGCTTTTTCACCAGAGGGAAAAGAAGAAGGAGCTTTGGCAAAGGCAGTGGATGTTTTTACCCATTTAATAAAACCCATAGCAAATTTGATTTTAGCTCTAATTTTTATCTTTGTAGTGCTTAAGCCTTTATTAAATAGGTTTGTACTTAAGCCTATAGAAGAAAGAGAAGAGGAAGAAGTTGCAGCTTTAGAAGGAGCTGAAGAGGAACAGGCTGCACTTCAGCCTGCATTTGAACCAGTTCCAGATGTGACTGGTGAGTTAAGAGATTTGGCAAATGAATATCCAGAAAGAGCTGCTGCCTTAATTAAAATATGGCTAAGGGAGAAAAAAGAACAATCAGAAGAAGGAGTAAAATAAAATGCCCGAGACAGGTTTTGATATAGATTTAACAAAACCAAGTGGCCCTATTAAAGCTGCTATTTTCTTACTTGCAATGGGCGAGGCATTTACTGCTGAAGTCTTTAAATATCTTAAAGAGAATGAAATTAGGCTGGTATCTTCTTTGATGGCAAAGATTCAACACATTCCTGGAGAGGCTATTCAGCTAGTTTTAGATGAAGTTAGAGAGAAGATGTCTATTGTTCAAGGAGAAGTAGCAGTTCCCGTAGAAGATTTTCTTAAAAAGGTTCTTTTTAGCTCTATGCCAGAGGAACAGGCAAAACAGATTTATGAAGATATAATGCGTCAACTTCATCCTTCTACTTTTCAAAAGTTATCAAGTCTTGAGCCAAAAGTAATAGTAAATTTTTTGAGTAATGAACATCCACAGACTATTGCTGTTATTTTGGCACATTTAGAGCCAGAACTTGCAGCTCAAATCCTTTCAGAGCTTAATGAAAAATTGCAGTCTGATGTAATGTTAAGAATTGCAAATCTTGAAAAGATAAGCCCAGAGATAGTTGCAGAAATTGACAAGGTACTTGAGGAGGAGCTTTTTTCAGTAGAAATGAGTGATGCCACAAAAGTTGGAGGTGCAGAAAAGGTAGCAGAAATCTTAAATAACGTAGATAG
>CAYMRT010000261.1:0-1514 GCA_964392885.1 uncultured Desulfobacterales bacterium
GGCAATTAGCCCAACGCGCAATCCAAACTCCATTTTGTAAAGTAGGAATCTGTGAAAAATGCGGAGCTTGTAGTAAAAAATAAGGGGAGATCCACCCAAGTGTGTGAATTTAAATAACCAAGGAGGGGCAACCATGTTTAAACATATGCCTGGGGTTGAGCCTCCCACCAAGGGGCTTGGTCTTGAGCAGCTGATTCATGATGAGCAGTAGCTTCCTCATACAGGCTGTTAGCGTTACCTTTCCCCATTTCTTACCTCCCCCCAATTGCATGAAAAAATTCTTAATCCTTCTTCTCTAGATCCAGCATCAGGTTCAATGTCATAACTAATTTTGCCCTGGAAATACCTCCTAATATGGCTACTTTCTCTCTTAAATCCTCATATTTAGTCTCTCTATAGAGTCTTTCTTAGATTTCTTTTGTAAGTTATTCCTTCTTCTAAGATCTTGATGGACTTTTTGATCTTTTCTTTTATAAGCCTTCCTCAGGTGTTTTTTTCATCCACCAACATCTTGACTATCCCTTTGCCTTTTAAGGAGTTCATCATCAGCCTCTATCTCAAAGACCTACCCTTTAGATGCATATCTAGCCAATATTAAGGATCTTGTCTGTTTTTGGCTATATAGCCCATGAATCTGGCAAAATCTCTTGCTCTCTTGGGATTGATACAACGCATGCAATCCTGGTTTTCCTGAGAACCTGAATGATTTTCTTTTCGTATCCTCTAGAGGCTTCGTCCACTACTAAAACCGGTCTTTTCGAAGGATTTGGACTAAACATTTGAGGTCTTGTTTGCTGTTGCGCAGATTTTGTGGTTTTCCCTTAAGGGAGAGGACCAAATCAAAAGAATCCTTGCTAACATCAATACCGACCAAAATGTCCGCAGATTAAGGAAAAACTCAAGAAACTCATTCGGCAAACCCTGAGAGAATTCTTATAAGCCGAGCTGAGTTCCTGGGCTACTAGAGGGGTGAGAAATTTACATCTGCAAAACCGTTAAAATAGTAGTTAGAGAAGCATAAACAGACACTCCAAGAGATAGAAACAAAAGAACAAAGATAAAGTCCTTAAAAACTTAGAGGACAAAATAATATCCCTTGAGCTTTTATCAGACATGTACAAAGTTGTTAATTTAATAAAAACTTTGACTTTATCTAATAACTAAACGAATACCCAAAATAATTAGCACTGCATCCCTCTTTTAGGTATTCTTATTGTAAAACAGGTATTCCCTGGCTTAGATTCTACTATTAATTTGCCACCATGGGCTTCTATTAGAGATTTAGCAATACCTAAACCTAATCCTGATCCATGATCTTTTGTAGTAAAAAATGGATCAAAAATTCTATCTTTTATATCTTCTGATATGCCAAAACCATTATCCTTTACCCAGAGTTCAACATATTCATCGAAACAATCAAGTCCTATTTCTATCCTCCCTGTCTTTGAATCAACAGCGTCAATAGCATTTCTAATCAAATTTTCTAAGGCACGTCTTATCATACTAAGTTCTAC
>CAYMRT010000262.1:0-5863 GCA_964392885.1 uncultured Desulfobacterales bacterium
TAAGGCTTCTGCCTTTGTCTTACCTTTTTCTTCAGCCACTTTTAGACGTTCTTGCAAAAGAGAAACAAGCTCTTTATCTATTTTATCAATCCTCTTTCTAAGCTCTGTTAATCTTTTTATTTGCTCTTCTGTAAGTTTTTGCATAATTATTTACTTAATATACGCTTTATTTCTAAAAGTTCTTTTTTTATCTCTTCTAATATATTCGATTCCTTATACGGAATCGTCAATCTAGAATTATTACTCTTGTGTAACTCTTCCTCAAGTTTCTTCTTAGCTCCAGCTATAGTGTAGCCTTCATTATAAAGTAGCTCTTTTATCCTTTTCAGAGTTTTTAAATCTTGGTTTCTGTAAAGACGATGTTTTGATATTCGCTTTGGCTTTATCTGTTTAAATTGACTTTCCCAAAATCGCAATACATGAGGCTCTACTCCTAATATCTTACTTACTTGACCAATCCTGTAATATTTCTGATCTTTTTCCAGCATTAACACCCTTTTTTAGGATTGGGCTAGGCCGAAAAGCTACTGTCTTTCTAGCCGAAATAATAATCTTTTCTTTTGTATTAGGATTTATACCCATTCTAGATTTTTTTAAAAGGGGTAAAAAGCTGCCAAAACGAATAATTTTTACTTTTTCTCCAGAATTAAGAGATTCAATAAGGATATTAAATAGGTCATCAACCAATGACTTTGACGATCTCACAGAAAAGCCAAGCTCTTGATTTATTTTTTTGGCAAGTTCGATCTTAGTAAGAGTACCTTGGAACCGAGTATCCATAATAAATTATTTGTTGGCCATTAGTACTTAAGATCTAAGTTGGGCCTTAAATCTCTCTAAAATGTTATGTGTAAGTTTACTATGTGTTGCCTCAACTTCTTCTTCAGAAAGGGTTCTGTCTTTTGCCCTATAAATAAAACGAATAGCTAAAGACTTTTTACCCTTTGGGATTTGCTTGCCTCTGTAGAGATCAAAAATATAAAAATTTGTAAGAAGTTCTGAAGCGTTTTTCTCTACAAAGTCAAGGACATCTTGTGCTCTTATCGCATCATCAAATAAAATGGCAAGATCCCTTTCAATTGCAGGAAAACGATCTAGAGGAGTAAATTGAGAAATTTGTTCTGACAAAGTTGAAAGTACCTGTATAGAAAGATCGCTTAGGAAGACCTTGTCTTCTATGCCAAAACTTTTAAGACACTGCTCATCAATCTGTCCCAAATTTCCTAACTTTTCGGTTCTGTAAAAAATGTCAATTTGTGTCCCTGGGATAAAATAAGTCTCCGGCTGTTCAGCTACCTGAAAAACTGCATTTTTAATATTAAGTTTTTGTAGTAAATTTTCAATAATCCCCTTTAAATCAAAAAAATCTACTTTAGTATCTGGCCACGCCCAAGACTCCTTAAAGCGTCTTCCAACAAGCGCAATACAGCATTTTTGAATTTCATCAGGCAAGATTCCTTTCCCTTTATAAATAAAAGTTGCTCCAACTTCAAAAAAAGCAAGGTCTAGATTCCTTCTTCTAAGGTTCCTTGAAATTGTGCTCAACATAGGAGCAACAAGATTTGTACGCATAAGGGATTGATCTTCTGCAAGTGGGTTCAGAAGTTGAACTGCCTTAAGTCGTAGATCATCTTTTTTAAGATTGAGTGCATCGAGTTCTTGAGGAGACATAAAGCTATAAGAGATAACCTCATTTAGTCCTTGAGATGAAAGTATTTGTCTTATTTTATCTAAAAAAGGTTTAAAAGATTCTGGCTTATCTACAATTAATGTGGCAATAGGAGATGAAGTAGGAATATTAGAAAATCCATAACATCTTGCAATTTCCTCTACAATATCCTCTTCTGCCTTTATGTCTTGCCTAAAAGATGGCGGAGTAACTTCTAGATAATTTTTATCTTTTACATCAACCTTTATTTCAATAGATTCGAGTAATTCTGCCATTTGCTGAGAGGTTAAGTTAGTACCTAGCAAGGTATTTACTCTTTTAGGTGAGAAACTAAATTTAACCAATGGATATGGTTTAGGATGTTCATCTTTCAATCCTATAAATGCACCACCAGAGAAATTAAGTATAAGTTCACAAGCCCTTAAAGCTGCTTTTAACTGACCATTTGGATCAACGCCTCTTTCAAATCTATAGGAAGCCTCTGTAGGAAGTTTTAATGCCTTAGCAGTTCTTCTAATGCTAGAGGGGTTAAAATGTGCACTTTCGATAAGTATATCCACGCTTTTTTCTGTTACTTCTGTCTCTAGTCCTCCCATAACTCCAGCTACTGCAACTGGTCGATCTTCATCACATATAAGAAGCATCCCCTCCTGTAAGACGCGTTCTTTACCGTCTAAGGTTAACAGTTTTTCCCCATTTTTTGCAGTTCGCACTACTATCTTAGGACCGTGAAGTGTATTCAAATCAAAGGCATGAAGTGGTTGGCCTAACTCCAATAAAATATAATTTGTTACATCAACTATATTGTTGATTGGACGAACTCCAGATGCAATGAGCCTACGGGAAAGCCAACCTGGACTTTCTCCAACTTTTACTCCCTTTATTATTGCACCAACATATCTGGTGCAAAGTTCAGGCTCCATTATATCAATATCAAAATTTTCAAGGCCTTTGGTCTGATCAAGATTATGATTAGGAATGTTTATAGATGTATTAAAAAGAGCTGCGACCTCTCTTGCGACTCCAACTACACTCAAACAGTCAGGTCTATTGGGCGTAACTCCTATCTCTAAAACAACATCTTTTATTCCTGTAATTTCAGAAATACTTTGTCCAACTTTAGCAGTTGGATACTTTTTATCTATTTCAAAAATACCAGAGGAATCTCCTTCAAGTAACAGTTCTTTTTCTGATGTAAGCATTCCAGGAGATGTATATCCATATAGGTCTAACTCCTTAACTTCTTTTCCATCAGGCATCTGAGTGCCAGGTGGCACATAAGCTGTTAACATGCCTTCTTTAACATTAGATGCTGCACAGACTATCTGTACTTGATCTTTGCCTGTATCAATAGTGCACAGACTTATTTTCTTATTTTCGCTGATAGATTCTATTCGGCTTATTCTTACCACAATAGCTGAATCAAGCCATGGAAAGGCATTTTCAACTCCTTCAACCTCAAGGCCAGCTAAAGTCAAAGCCTCTGCCACATCAAAAACAGACTTATCAATAGAAACTATCTCTTTAAGCCAGGAATAGGGTACTAACATACTTTTACTCTAGAACTGTTGGAGAAATCTAAGATCGTTGTCGTAAAACAATCGAATATCATTTATGCCATATTTTAACATGGCAATCCTTTCAATTCCTAATCCAAATGCAAAACCACTATATTCTTGTGGATCAATACCCACATGTCTAAATACTTCTGGATGAACAAGTCCAGCCCCAAGGACCTCTAGCCACCCTGTTTGAGAGCAAACTCTACATCCATCTCCCTTGCAAATTACACACTGTATGTCTATTTCAGCGCTAGGCTCTGTAAAAGGGAAGAAAGAAGGACGAAATCTTACTTTTGTATCCTTGTGAAAAATTTCTTGTGCGAAATATGTCAATATACCCTTTAAGTGGGCAAAAGATACATCTTTATCTACCATTAACCCTTCTACTTGATGAAACATAGGTGTATGAGTTACATCAGAGTCGCAACGATATACTTTTCCTGGAGCAATTATTCTTATTGGAGGCTTTAGTTTTTCCATAGTGCGAATTTGTATAGGAGAAGTATGTGTGCGTAAAAGAACCTTATCATCCACATAAAAAGTATCCTGCATATCTCTAGCCGGATGATCAGGGGGAATATTTAAGGCCTCGAAGTTATAAAAATCAAGTTCAATTTCAGGTCCTTGAGCAACAAAAAAGCCTAATTTCTCAAATATCTTACATACTTCATCCATTACTATGGTAATCGGATGAAGGTGGCCTAAAGGTAAGCTACGCCCTGGCAGGGTAGGATCAAAACCCTTTATAAGCCTTGGTCCTTTTTGAGATTTTAAAAGAAACTCAAGCTTTTCTTTTAAGGCTTTTTCAATGGTAGATTTTATCTTATTAGCAAGCCTTCCAACTTTGGGGCGCTCCTCCTTTGGCAAGGTGCCAAGCCCCTTTAAAATAGCAGTAAGTTCCCCTTTTCTGCCTAAAAACTTAATCTTTACATTTTCCAGAGCCTCTTTACTATCAGCCTCTGAAATAGCTTTAAGAGCCTCTTTTTCTAAAGTGCCAAGGCGTTCTTCCATGCTAAAATCAGATAGTAGTTATTATAATGCCGATTTTGCCTTTTCAACTAGCTGTGAAAAAACAGAAGGCTGTGTAACTGCTAGATTTGCTAGTATTTTTCTATCAATGCCAATATTTGCCTTAGTTAATCCATTTATAAATCTACTATAAGATATACCATTTAAACGGCATGCGGCATTTATCCTTGTAATCCAAAGCCTCCTAAAGGAGCGTTTTTTGGCTTTTCTATCACGATAGGCGTAACAAAGTGCCTTCTCTACACTATCTTTTGCCTGACGATAGCAACGGCTTCTTGCTCCACGAAATCCCTTGGCAAGCTTTAAAATTTTTTTACGTCTTCTTCTTGCCTTAAAACCTCTTTTTACCCTGGGCATATTATCAAACTCCTTTTTTCTTATTTAAAATCTTTAAGAATATGGAAGCATTCGTTTGATATGACTCATCATAGACTCAGATACAACCATATCCTTTTTTAGGTATCTCTTCCGTTTTCTGCTCTTTTTTGTGAGAATGTGACTGTGCCCCGGCCTATTAAACATATATTTGCCAGTACCTGTTTTTTTAAATCTTTTTGCTGCAGACCTTTTTGTCTTTAACTTTGGCATAATTCACTGCCCCCATCTAATTTTTTCTCTGAACAAACGGCACTATTTAACCCCTAAAGGCAAAATGGTCAACGGTTTGTTAACACAATAATACTTTTAAATGCTTCTATAGAGAAATCCCTAAAAATTAGGGGAAACCTCTATTTACTTTTTTTAGGAGCAAGGACCATTGTTAAAGTGCGCCCTTCCATATTAGGCATATGCTCAACCACAGATATGTCTGCCATCTCTTCAGCAATATCTTTAAGCATCTGAGCACCCAGTTCAGGATGAACGATTTCTCTACCTCTAAACTGAACAGTAACTTTCACTTTATTGCCCTGATTAAGAAATTTAACTATCTTTTTCTTTTTGACGTTCATATCATGAACATCTGTTCTCGGGCGCATCTTTACTTCCTTAACCTGAATTACGGTCTGTTTCTTCTTGGCCTCCTGTGCCTTTTTGCTCTGCTCATACTTATATTTACCATAGTCCATAAGACGACATACAGGAGGCTTTGCATTTGGTGCTACCTCTACCAAATCAAGACCAACATTCCTTGCTCTTTCTAATGCCTCTTCTAAAGTAACAATTCCAACCTGTTGACCATTTTCATCAACAAGGCGGACCTCAGAGGCTCTGATGTTCTGATTTACCCTTACTCTTTGTTCTCTGGTGATACTACACCTCCCATTTTTTCTTTTTGGGCCTCTGTCTTTAAAAGCTCCACAAAGGAGTCAACTGACATGGCCTCTAACGTCTCTCCTCTCCTAGTTCTAGGGCTGACAGTTGAGTCAGCCACCTCCTTGTCTCCCACAATTAACAAAAAGGGGATTTTTTCTATTTGGGCATCCCTGACCTTTTTTCCAAGCTTTTCATTTCTAAGGTCAATATCTGCCCTTATCCCCTCTTGTTGCAATCTTTCATATACCTTTTTAGCCCAATCGTTGTGCCTATCAGTAATTGTGAGCACTCGTGCTTGTACAGGAGAAAGCCAGATTGGAAAGGCCCCTGCATAATGCTCAATTAACAC
>CAYMRT010000263.1:0-3815 GCA_964392885.1 uncultured Desulfobacterales bacterium
TTTCTGTTTTGACATTTCTGCTTAAAAACAATTCACTTTCTCTTAATCTATCTTCAAGGCCTCTCAAGGTATCATAATTTACTTTATGAGCCAACTTTATAAGTAGTTCAACTTGATTACTGCATGTTAAATTGTTTGATTCAACTTCTTTTGATTGGTGTAAAATTAAAAGATCTCTTAATATAAATTTCAATATAATTAAGAAAGCCTTAAGAATATCTTTCCCTTTTGAAATTTCTTGAATACAGTCAAAATATAAGGTTCTCTTGTTAGTTGTTTTTAAAAATGAGAAAATTTTTTGTGATAATATCTGAATATCTTCTTTTGTAATCTTATCTCTTAATGAAACATCATAAAATAACACCTTTTCTTCAAAAGATGTGGTGTCATCTATTTTATTAAAATTGGCTTTAATAACTTGGCAACGTGATACAATTGTAGGAAGAAGGCTTCCTCTAGAGGTTGCTGATAATAAAAAATATGTATTCTTAGGGGGCTCTTCAAGGGTTTTTAAAAGGGCATTTGCAGCTCCAGGATGTAACTTGTGAGCAGTATATAGTATGCAGACCCTTCTTTCTGCTTCTAAAGGAGGAAATATTACAATATCTTGAAGTTGTCTAATCTGTTCAATTTTAATAAAGCTTCCCTGAGGTTCAATCTCTAGATAGTCAGGATGAGACAATGAATTTATTTTTTTGCAGTGTATGCACTGTTCACAAGGAATATGTTCAGTTGATGAAGTATTGTTAAAACATATTATTAACTTTGCTATTTTATTTAATAACTCTTTTTTTTCATCGGATTCTTGACCTAAAAAAAGATATGAATGGGCAAGCCTATTTTCTTTTAGTGCCTTAATAAAAAAATCAAGATTATTTCTATTAGAGTTAAAATTCATTTGTCTTATTAGTAGCCTAGCCTAAAAAAAGAGCCTACATCTTTCAGCCAGTCTGGAATATTTTGATGGAAAGATGTCTCAGGCTTTAGAGGGGGCAAGTGGTCTTTTCTAAGTGCCTCCCATATTATATTTTTCTGATTTTCTTTAGAAGGAGTAACTATTTCACCTGTTCTTTTATCAACTGGTACAAAAGCTATATCTGGTGGAATGTCGTAAAAATTTCTTGAAAGATCTTTTAAAGTAATTTTCATATATTCTGTCCAAATCGGACAAGCTGCCTTGCCTCCTGTCTCAAGCTTTCCTAATGACTTTTTATCTTTTCTGCCAATCCACACTCCTGTAACCACTTCTGGACTAAAGCCAACAAACCATGCATCATGATAATTGTCTGTAGTGCCTGTTTTTCCTCCAACAGGTATGCCAAGCCTCTTGGCATATCTGCCTGTGCCATTTTCAACAACTCCCATAAGAAGGTATGCCATTTGAAAAGCTGTAGCAGGATCAAGGGCTTGATTCCATTCTGGCTCAAGCAGTTCTATTATTCGCCCATAACGATCAGATATTTGTTCAATGTACTGTGGATGTACTACCTTGCCTTGATTAACAAATGTTGAATAGGCAGTTGTGATTTGAATGAGTGGAATTGCAGATGAACCAAGGGCGATAGAAAGATTTTTGGCAAGAGGAGTGGTAATTCCCATTAGTTTTGCCTGCTCAATAATAGCTTTTACACCAACAAGTCTTGCTACCTTTACAGAAATAACATTTCTTGAATATGTAAGAGCAGTTCTTATGGTTATTGGGCCCATATAAGTCTTATCAAAGTTTTGTGGCTGCCATGGTTTGTCAGAATCAGTACCAGGAAGGGATATGGGTTCATCAACAATAATTGTATTTGGCTGGATTATTCCCTTTTTCATGGCAGTGGAATATACGATAGGCTTAAAGGCTGACCCAGGTTGCATCTTACCCTGGATCGCCAAATTAAATTGGCTCTTTTTAAAATCTTGTCCGCCAACAAGTGCTCTAACTGCTCCTGTTTGAGCATCAATGCTTATAAGTGCACCTTGAATATTTTTAAAAAGTTCCTTGTCCTTCTTATGTCTATTTATGATCTTTTTAAGGCCTTTTTCTACAGCTTCGCAAGCCCATTCTTGCCACTTACTATCAATAGTAGTGTAGATTTTAAAACCTTCTGTAAACAGACGTTTTTTACCATATCTAGCAAGTAAGTCTTTTTTGACAACTTGAAGAAAATATTCAGCACCTTTTGGAGGGATAATCTTTTCCGACTTTAATGTAATTTTTTGATTAAGTGCTTCTTCACGCTCCTTTTCAGTAATAAAACCTTCCTCAAACATACGTCTTAAGACATATCTTTGTCTTTTCTTTGCACGGTTAAAGTGTCGAAGCGGATTATAACGGGTTGGAGCTTGGGTCAAACCAGCAATCAAAGCACATTCTGCAATAGTCAGATCTTCTACATGTTTATTAAAATAAGTTCTAGCAGCAGCTTCTACTCCATATGCTCCAGCACCTAAATATATCTGGTTGAGATAAATGTTTAAAATCTCATCTTTTGTTAAAGTTGCATCGATTTGCCATGCCAAAATAGCCTCTTTTATTTTTCTAATCCAACTACGCTTTGGAGATAGGAGAAGCGATCTAGTAACTTGTTGAGTAATTGTGCTCGCGCCTTGAACAATTGTACCTGCTTCCACATTTTTTAAGGCTGCACGCAAAACCCCTATAAAATCAATACCTTTGTGTTCATAAAACCGTGCATCTTCTGCTGCTAAAAAGGCATTTTTTAAATTCTTTGGAATTCTTTTTATAGGTACAGGCCATCTCTTTTCCTTGTACCAATAGGCCATTATCTTATTGTCACAGCTATAAACCTCCGTAACCATTGGTGGTTTATAATTTCTAAGGCTGTAAATAGAGGGAAGCTCAAGCATCATATAGCTTGCTAGGCCTACAAAGGCAAGGCATGTAATAAAAAGACAAGATGCCCAAACAATGATGATTAGTGCCTTTGCACCAAAGATATATGTTTTTTTCTTTTTAGTTTTTGCCCTTTTCCCCATAATGAATAGTTATGAATTTAACTGACTCCTTGTTTTAATACAACTTGTTAATGTAAGCTTGATTTATAAGAATTTTTGTTTGATTCAAAATAGAAACTTGATATTATTGCTTATTATAATTGTCTTAAGAAAAATTTAAGGATGACAAGGATGGAAAAAGTTCTTGTTTTTTATGGTTCCCCTAGAAAAGATGGAAACTCAGATCTATTGGCAAAGTCGTTTATTGAAGGAGCAAGAAGAAATGGGGCAGAGGTTGAAGATATTAGATTATTTCCACTAAAAATTACTCCATGTATTGAATGTGGAAAATGCGATGAAACAGGGGTTTGTATATTAGAAGACGATATGACGGCTTTGTATGAGAAGATTGAAAAGGCTACTACTGTAGCAGTAGCCTCTCCCATGTTCTTTTATAATATTACGGCTAAAACTCAGGCACTTGTTGAAAGGTCTCAGGCATTTTGGGTTAGGAGATATGTATTAAATCAAAAACTGATTGGATGCATAGAAAAAAAGGGGGTTTTTTTGGCAGTAGGTGCTACTAAAGGAAAGCTTCTTTTTGATGGGGCATTAAGGGTAATGAGATATTTTTTTGATGCTATTGGCGGAAGACTCATTGTAGCTTTATTAATCCGAGGTGTTGAAAAAAAGGGTGATATTAGGAATCATGAATACGCTCTTGAATCTTCAAAAACTTTAGGTAAGAGGATTGCAACTGGATCTAAATTTGATGATATAAAAGGTGTTTGGCTTCCATAACTAATGTAAGAGGTTAATATACAATGAAATTTAAAAATGGCCCTATTGAAGGAGTAGAAATTAAAGTCCTT
>CAYMRT010000264.1:0-3734 GCA_964392885.1 uncultured Desulfobacterales bacterium
TCTCTAAATGGGAAAAAAGCATCTGACACCATAGTTGATCCAGGTATGTTGCCTCTATCCTCCTTAACCTTTTGATCAATTTCTTCTTTTTGCTCCTTATCTCTTATCCCTTTTTCCACCTCAAGCTCAAGTTGTTTATAAGGAATTTTATACTTGTCCCAACACAAAATATCAGCATATTTTGTATAGGCCTTATAAACAGCTATTTCAGCAACTCCTACTCTATCTTGTTCTCCAGTGCCTATGCCAACAGTAACTCCATTCTTTACGTATATAACAGAATTAGAGGTAATGCCTTGCTCAACAGCCCATCCAAAGATTATATCTTCATATTCCTGCTCTGTTGGAAGCCTTTTAATCTTATAAAGTTTTCCCTGATATTCACATTCAGCAGGCTTAAGATCTTCTTTTGAACGAATCCTATTTACTGGAGACTGTTGCACAATAATTCCCCCGTCAATTAAGCTCTTAAAATCTACAAATCGCAGATCCCAATATGATTCGAGCTGTTCGATCTTTTGAATCTTTATAATCCTTAAATTTTTCCTCTGAGAAAGTATATCCACACTACCTTCTTCATATTCAGGTGCTGCCACAACCTCTACATATTGAGCACTAATAGCCTCTGCTGTTGCCTTATCAATAGGCCTATTTAATGCAACACACCCTCCAAATGCAGCCACCCTGTCTGCTCTAAGAGCCTTTGTAAAAGCCTCTTCTATAGTATCTGCTTTTGCAACACCACAAGGATTATTGTGTTTCACAATTACACAGGCTGGTGTTTTCATTAGAAACTTCAAGACGTTTAGAGAATTATCTACGTCAGTAAGGTTTATCTTTCCAGGATGTTTTCCAGCCTGAATCATATCCTCTTCAGTAATTGCACTTACAAGACCATTTCCCGGAGTAATAAAAGCACAATCACCTAACACCAAATTACCATTTATCAACTCATAAAGAGCAGCCTCTTGGTCTGGGTTTTCGCCATAGCGAAGCCCTCTTTCTTCCACCTCTCCCCTATCGTTTGCTATTTTCCAAGTCCTTTTTCTATAGATAAGTTCCTGATCGCCAAAAGTGATTTTCATCTCCATTGGAAAATGATCACCAAGGATCTTTTTATACATTTGTTTCATATCAGCCATACCTAAAAACTCCTGCTTCTATTTCTTATTGATTTTTGATAGTTTATCTTCTAAAGCCTTTTGGCTCATAACTCCAGAATGATATCTTCCATCAGAAAAAATATAGGTTGGGGTACCACTTATTCCTTTAGCCATAAGGAAACTAATCGACTCCTCAACCTGCTTTTTACCTTTTTCACACTGGTTATCAGACCTATATCTATTTTTGAATCCCTCTAGTCCTTTATTATCGCATATAATTGAAATACACTCTTCCTTTGCTCCTTTGTGAAATCTAAGTGGAAATAAAATATATTTTACAGTTAACTTGCCAGCCTTGGCCATTGGCTCAAGTATCTTTTCTGCCTTTTTACAATAAGGACACTGAGGGTCTGTTACAAAATAAACAACTGGACCTTTATCTCCTACAGTAAAGGCAGTAAGCTTATCAAGCCTTTTTAGTTCATCTTTTGTAAGTCTATTGATTTCAGCAACTGTTTCTCTAGTTAAGTTTCTACCCGTTTTAGCATCAAAGAGTTTACCGGCAATAAGATAATCGCCTTTAGAATCAGAATACATGAGCATATTTCTTCCGCGAAATTTTATTTGTATCTGACAAAGGCCTGGCATCTTAGTGGGTTTAATATTTACAATTTCAACCTTTTGGCCAAAACTCTTTTTTATGCCTTGTTGAATTATAGGTTTTGTTGGACAAGACGCAGAAAAAGAATCTTCTACTAAAAAGAAAATACCAACAAACAAAAAGCAAACAATAATCAAACTAAACTGTCTAATAAAATCTTTTACCATCATTTAAACTCCTTAAATTTTTTAGAGTTAGAAGTTACCACATTAAAAACCTTATTGCCACCAACTTACTCCCAAACGCCTTATTACATTAAGACCGCCTGGAAGCACATAAGTATTCTCAATTCCCTTTGATTGCAAAAATACTTGAATTTCATAAGACCTTGTACCTGCATTACAAATTATTATAAAAGTCTTATCCTTTGGTAAACTCTTATAATTAGCTCTAACTTTATCATATACAAGTGCATACCACTTTTCTGGAAATGCCTTGACCCAAGGTTCTGCTTCCTTTGGATGGCGAAGATCAAGAGCCATCCAATCTGGATGTTCTGCCTTCCCATCCATCCAATCCACAAATTCTTCTACAGTAATAACCCTTAACCTTCCATCTACCAAATTGTCAGCCACATTGGCTGCTGCATTTAATACATCAACAGCTGTAGAAAACGGCGGTGCATAGGCAAGCTCAAGATTGCTAAAGTCAGAGATCTTAGCTCTATTTGCAATCATGCCTGCTGCTGCGTTTAAACGAGCAAGCAGGCCGTCTCCCATTTTGGCAAACCCTTGAAGTCCCAATACCCTCCTGTCTGAACGATTTACCACCAAATTATTAAACATTAGGGCCTGAGTTGGAAAAAAATGGGCCCTATCAGACTGGACCGCCATGCTGGCTATTGCATCAAAGCCCTCCATTTTAGCCACTTCAAGACTTATTCCTGTTGCACCAACACAGATATCAAAAACTTTCATAATAAAACTTCCAACCACTCCATCAAATCTACTTGGTATGCCTGCCAAATTGTCACCAACTACCCTACCCTGTCTATTGGCCACAGAACCAAGAGGTGCATAAGCCTTTTTTCCTGTAACAAGATTGTATGTCTCCACACAATCGCCAGCAGCATAAATATCAGGATCAGAGGTCTGCATCCTTTGATTTACTACTATAGCACCATAAGGAGAAACCTCTAAACCAGCTTCCTTTGCAAGCTCACCCCTGGGTCTAACGCCTGCTGCCATTATTACAAGATCACACTCTATTTCTCTATTGTTTGTAACAACTTTTGTAACCCAGCCCTCACTGTTTCCCTCAAACTTCTGAGCAGCCTCACTTGTATAAACCTCGACTCCATTTTCTCTAAGGTGTTGCTCAACCATTCTTGCAATAGTCTTATCTACTATCCTAGGAAGCACCTGTGGCATAAATTCTACAATTTTTGTCTCAACTCCCCATAAATCTGTTAAAGCCTCTGCCATTTCTATACCAATAGCGCCACCACCAATTACAACTGCCTTTCCCACTTTTCCCTTTGCCAACAGATCCTTTATGGCAATGGCTTTATGAAGGCTGCTAATTGTAAAAATGCCATTTAACTCATGACCTGGTACAGGAATCACATTTGGCCTACTCCCAGTAGCAATAACAAGCTTATCATAAGGAAGCTCCTTTTTCTCACCAGTATTCACATTCTCAACATGAACAACCTTCTCTTTCCTATCAATTGCAACAGCTCTAGTAAGTATCATTACATTTAGGCCTTTTGCCTGCTCAAAAAAGTATTTATCCCGAACCATATGAAAGCTCGTTGACCTAAGTTCTTTTTCGTCTGGAATATCGCCTGAGACATAGTAAGGTATTCCACAACCACCATAAGAAATTAAATCATCTTGATCAATTAACGTTATCTCTGCATCTGGCATAAGCCTCTTTGCCCTACAAGCAGCCTTTGGACCTGCTGCAACTGCACCTATTACTACTATCTTTTTTGACATGTTAAAATCCTCCTTGAAAAATTGTAAAAG
>CAYMRT010000265.1:0-4831 GCA_964392885.1 uncultured Desulfobacterales bacterium
CTTTTCCCCCGTCTCCAGCTTTTATGTATATTTCAACTTCATCTACAAAATTCATATTTATAATTAATAATCATTTAATCTTGGAAGTGAAACATTCTAAAATAAAAAACCCACATCTTTCAAAAAGATGTGGGCTATATAAGGACTTAATTTGGTTGGGTTATTGGAAAGATTATGCTGGATAGACGCTTACAAGTTGCCTATTTCTTCTAGTTTCAAATTTAACCGTACCATCAATCTTGGCAAATAAGGTGTAATCTTTTCCCATGCCCACATTTTTTCCAGGATGAAACTTTGTACCTAACTGGCGTACAAGAATGTTACCAGCTCTGACAAACTGGCCACCAAAACGCTTTACGCCTCTTCTTTGCCCTTTGCTATCACGACCATTTTTTGAACTTCCACCAGCCTTTTTATGTGCCATTTAGCAAGTCCTCCTTAAACTCTAACTTCCTGAATTTCAATAGTAGTAAAGTGTTGTCTGTGACCTCTCTTCTTTTTATAACCTTTACGTCTTTTTTTCTTAAAAACTATTACCTTTTTTGCCTTACCATGCTCTATTATTTTAGCTTTAACTGTAGCCCCTTCTAAAATTGGAGTTCCTATCTTTACATCATCTCCATCTGCAACCATTAGCACTTCGGATAACTCTACTTCACTACCTACCTCTGCATCAAGTTTTTCTACCCTTAACACTTCCCCTTGAGTAACCTTATATTGTTTCCCGCCTGTCTTCACAACAGCAAACATTTATTATCATCCTCCAAATATCAACTTTAATATCTTTCGACAAAGACGCTAAAGAATAACATGAAAATATATAGTGTCAACTTTCTAATTATAAACTAAAAGGGCCTCCAGAAAAATTCTTAGAGGCCCTTTATGACTAACTATAATTTTTTTAATTAGAAGAAGTGCTGATACTGTATCCTAAACCTTATATCATCTTGATCCTCTGGATTATTTGCAATTGGTCCAGTAAAACCAAGAGCGTTTGCTTCAGCCTGTGAAATCTCATCAAAGTTCCTATGAAACCAACCAATTTCAGCACTTATGTACTGATTAAACCCATGAAGATAATAATTTATACCTATGCGATACTGTTGCATGTCATCTTCAATGGCATAGCCGCCATCTTCAGACATTTTTACCAGACCTAAACCACTAGCTAAGCTGTTTTCCAAGTTATTGTCATCGAGCCTTTGCAAGTATGCAAACTTAAAGGTAACCTCCCACTTTCTTGGGACAAAAAAGTAACCTAAGTTAACCCTGGCACCCCAACGATCCCAGTTGTAACTATATGGACTGTCTTTGTCTGGTGCCTGCTGGAATTCTTCCCAACCTGCTTCAAGATCAGCAGAAAAGCCCATATATCTAAATAATAAGGCTACATTTCCACCATAGTTATTAATATCGTGAGTAAAAGACTTAACACTGGCTTTACCGCTTGAATTCATAGGATCATAAACTTTTTTAACCTTATTTTTCCAGTTAAACCCAGCTAAAATAAGGGCTGCCAAAGGCTTGGTATTGTAAGCGTAATCGCCTTGCAAGAAATAGTTTTTAAACCCTTTTGATCCCATAGGCCCCTTTGGATCAGAGCCAGGCAAGAAGTTTATACCAATACGACCCACATAAAGCATTTGATCATCAAAGTTAGCAGTTGCCTGAGTATCACGACCATTATAAATACCTGCCCAGTAAACGAGGAACTGTTTTTGATTGAAAAGATCTAACTCACCGTTCACATTAAATCCTTGTGACCTGTAAAGAAGCATACCACCAGTTGGGAACTGTGTATTTTTATCTAAATGACTTCCAACCCTTAACCTTGCATTGTATCCAGGGATGTCATAGGTTCTGTTGCCGAATTTATCCTTATCCATCTCAGAATCACCTGTATAAATGGTACGGTCAGCACCATTTTGGGCAAATCCGCTTTGCCAATATTCAATGGAATAAGGAATCTTCATACGTCCAAACTGAACCCTTGCAAATTTATACTTACGCCACACTATAAATGCGTCATGAGTATGAACTTTACCTTGAGGTTCTAACTGGATATGCATGAAATATTTCCAGTCTTTATTTGGTGCATAACCATCAACAAAGAGACGCAAACGCCTCATAGTAAAAGAACTAAAGTTTTCATCCACTCCTGAAATATCATCATCAGTTACAACATAGGTATATCTCATCTGAATACCAGCACGTAACCTCATCAAATATTCATTGTTATTCTTGGGATTTTTATATTTCAAGCGAAAACCATTTTTCCATTGGACACTAAAGTTGCTCCTTTCTTTCTGAGCCTTTTCAAGTTCTGCCACCTTCTGTTGAAGTGCTGCAGTATCAGGACATGGAGCCTTTTGCTGCTGGGCCTCAAGCTGCTTTATTCTCTCGGTAAGAGCTCTAACTTGTGCCTTTAAATCTTCAAGCTCTTGATTCGGAGCAACCCCTCCAGCAAAGGCTGCTACTAAACTTGACAACAAAAAGGTCAACGATAAAACAAAAATCCCTATGCCCCGTTTAGAAAGATAATACCGTTGCATAACCCCTCCTTGTTAATTTTTTAACAACCTACTGAAATTACTATACTTTTTTTAAACTACTACTCGAATAATTTGTCAAGCCCTATATTTAGTTTAACACTAAAAATTTGTATTTAAATAACTTGGCAAAATCAACAGTTGGGGATTTCTTCCTTAATAGGTAGGATAAAATAGAAGTTGTTGCCCATTGGAACAGGTTCATAACCCACCACTCCTCCATGGACCTCTATTATCTTTTTTACAAAGTGAAGCCCATGACCTGTGCCAGGGGTATTTTCGCTAAAAGACCCAACCCTAAACCCCTCATCGAAAATGTGCTTTGCATCTTCAGGATTGATATGAGGACCTGTTGTAAATACATTAAATTTTATTCCATCTTTTCCAGGGCCAAAAAAGTTTGGCAAATATTGCCGTCCATACGCCATAAATTTTACTTTATTGCCATGAGAATCCTCTACTTCCTGACAATATTTTTCTGCATTTGAAAAAAGATTTGCATATACTTGAGAAATAAGACCTATATCTACCGCCAATGGAATGTCCTCATCGGGGACTCCTCCTAACTGATTATCTATAACTATACCTCTGCGCTTTAAACGCTCTTTATATCTTTCAAGCTGAGGCTCAATAATCTCTTTTCTAAAATTACAAGACCGCCGCTTTAATACAAGTTGCCCCTTTTGAAAGTGCTCTCTTCTAAGAAGACTTTCTAGAAAAAGAGAGGTATTTTCAAAGTGCTTTTCCATATCTTTATAGTAAGTTTTTAACTCAGAAACAGTCACCTCCAACTGGCTTTCTACTTTTTGTGCACTGGTAATTTTAGGACAGTTACATATCTGAGCATCTTTTAAATGATTTCTAAGGCTTAATAATATCTCATCCAATTTAGAGATCTTTTTTTCAATAAGTTTTAAGAAGTACTTATACTTAATGTTTGGTACAATCACATCATGTTCAATATCAGCTATTAAAGTATTAATAAACTTTATGTGTTCTTCATTCTGCCTTGCCAAGAGCTTGTAATGAAGGTTATAGCCTATCCTATTTGCATATTTTTCAAAAAAGAGTTTGTCCTTTGAGGTCAAGTGGGACTTTGGAAACACTTCAAAAATTCCAATAATATCAGTTGCATAAGCTAAATTTTTAGCAGCTAGTAGCCTTTTGTTTCCTCTAATGGGAGCAAAGAAAGAATCGCCTTTTTCATATGGTTCAGAGGAAATTTTTACCCATTCAGGGGGTTCCATCCCACAAACTCCTAATGCATTCAAAGAATCACAAATTCTTTTTAACTCCCCTGTATCAAAATCCACTAAATAAAGGCAGGTGTCAAAATCCATAAAGACCTTTGGCACAAAAACAGCTACTCTATAAAAATTTTCTAATGTCTCAAACTCCTGTGCCAGATCAAAAAAAGCCCTTAAAGTCCTCCCTTGAGTAGCAGTGAAGTCATATTTGTCATAATCTTCTTTTTTCTTTCTTATACGTGAAAGGACAGTAGCAAGTTCAGGAGGGTCTGGCTTTACGCAGTAAATACTCATACTCTACTTTTTAAAACTCTCCTCTATTGCTTCAACTAGGCTAGGAATCGTTGACTCCTTTGGAAGAATACTTACTTTAAGACCCATTTTTTCAGCAGTCTTTGCAGTAACAGGGCCAATACATGCTATCTCAGCATTTGCTATAATTCTTTTTATTATATCATCAGGCACAGTCTTAAAAAAATTTTTAACAGTGGAAGAACTTGTAAAAGTCACTATATCAATATTTTCTTCCTCTAGAAGCTCTATAGTCTGGGGGGCAACCTTTGGAGGAACAGTTTCATATGCTGGTGCAACTACTACCTCTGCTCCCATTTGAGCCAGACCTTTTGGCAGAATTTCCCTTGCAACTACAGCCCTAGGAATTAACACCCTTTTCCCTTTTAAATCCTTTTTAGAAAACTCTTCAAGCAACCCTTCTGCCTTAAAATCCTTTGGCACTAAATCAACGTTTATGTGATGTAGCTTTAACTCCTGTGCTGTGCTGCTGCCAACAACCGCTATTTTAGCATTTCCAAGCACTCTAATATCCCTTCCCAATTGATCGATCCTAAGAAAGAAAAACTTTACCGCATTCGTGCTGCTAAAAATAATCCAATCAAAATCACTCAAGTTATTAATGGCATTATCTAAAATTGTCGTATCATCTACTTGCCTTACCTCTATAGTTGGACACTCTATGCACCCTGCTCCTTTTCTCTCAAGAAGCTGCACCAATGTACTTGCCTGTTGTCTTGTTCG
>CAYMRT010000266.1:0-2615 GCA_964392885.1 uncultured Desulfobacterales bacterium
ACTTACTATTTATGATATGTGCAAAGGTTTAGAAAAGGGCATTGAGATAACTGACATTAAACTCATAAAAAAAACCGGAGGGAAAAGTGGTACTTGGGAGCGTACCAGTTCCTCTTAGTTATTTTTATTTGATATTTTTAAAGGAGGCATAAATGGATCAATCTCAACTTGAATATTTTAAAAAACTACTACAAAACAAACTCAATGAACTTTTAGGAGAAGCAGACAAGACCCTTGAAGAAATGACTACAATGGATAGCCAAGTGGCTGATCCAGCAGATAGAGCTACTATTGAATCTGATAGAAGTTTTGAACTACGCATTAGAGACAGAGAAAGAAAACTTATAAAAAAGATTAAAACAGCTCTTGAGCGGATCGAAGATGGCACATATGGAATATGTGAAGAATGTGGAGAAGAAATTGGCATAAAACGCCTTGAGGCAAGGCCTGTAACTACAATGTGCATTGAATGTAAATCTAAACAGGAAAAGGAAGAGAAAATTAAAGGTCTTTAAATGAGCTTTTATGCCTGAACTTAGACGAGACCCTATAATTGGCAGATGGGTAATAATTGCTACTGAAAGAGAAAAACGCCCATATGATTTTATTATAGAAAAAGATAAGACCAAAGGAGGATTTTGCCCATTATGCCCTGGAAATGAAAATACAACCCCACCAGAAGTCTTAGCCTACGGACGCCCTAATCATCACCCTAATGGGCCAAATTGGAGACTGAGGGTAGTACCAAATAAATTTCCTGCACTTAGAATTGAAGGAGAGCTGGACAAAAGAGGAGAGGGCATCTATGACAAAATGAATGGCATAGGTGCCCATGAGGTAATAATTGAAACCCCAAACCATCATGAAACTTTATCTACAATGCCTTTGGATCAACTTGCCTTAGTATTTAAGGCTTATAAAGATCGTATTATCGATTTGGCAAGAGATGTTCGTTTTAAGTACATAATTGTATTTAAAAATTTTGGCAAAGCTGCCGGAGCTTCACTAGAGCACTCACATTCTCAGCTAATCGCTTTACCTATTGTTCCACAAATCATTCAGGAAGAGCTTGACGGTTGTTTGCGATATTTTGATTACAAAGAGAGATGCGTATTTTGTGATATAATCAGGCAAGAAAATTCTCAAGGCATCCGTATAGTTACCCAAAACGATGAATTTATTGCTTTGTGTCCATTTGCCCCTAGAGCCCCTTTTGAAATGTGGATCTTGCCCAAAAGACATCAATCTCGCTTTACTTCTATAGATGATTTGCAAATATATAGTCTAAGTGAGCTATTTTCCAACACTATGAAACGATTAGAAAAGGCCTTACCTAATTGTCCTTATAACTTTATGTTGCATACAGCTCCACTACAAGATTCAGGGTTGGAACACTATCATTGGCACATAGAAATAATGCCCAAGGTAAACACTATTGCTGGCTTTGAATGGGGAACAGGCTTCCATATTAATACAATGCCACCAGAAGAGGCTGCTAAGATTTTAAATAACATAGAACTTAGTTAAAGTATCTTAAGGAGAATAACCTATGGATAATAAAAAGAAAATATTAATTGTAGATGACGAAGAAAGTATTCATCTCCTTTATAAAGAAGAATTAGAGGAGGAAGGTTACAAAGTCTTTTCAGCAATGAGTGGAGAAGAAGGCCTTAAGCTATTTGAGGAAGAGCAACCAGATCTTGTAATATTAGATATTAATATGCCTGGCATGGATGGAATAGAAGTTCTTCGTCAAATGAAACAATTGCATCCAGACATTCCAGTCATTTTAAGCTCTGCATATCCAGAATATAAGCAAGACCTAGCTTCTTGGGCTTCGGATGATTATATAGTAAAATCTTTTAACTTAGATGAGCTGAAAAATTCTGTAAAAAGACATTTAGAAAAGAAAGGTTAAAACATCATTTTTTTATATAAAATGATATATGTTGGCTACCACTACTGCCTGTTAACCTAATAGATGTATTATACTTTTTTTGAATGAGCTGTAAAATACTTAAGCCTATTTCTTTTTCCAAAGGTAACCTTAATGCCTTAGCATTATGACTAATAGTTAATATAATTTCATTTTCATTTTGATCTGTTTTGATAACAATTTCTTTATTAGCTTGAGCATGCATCCCTTTTGATATAACCTGAAGCAAAGCGATCATTGCATTTAGCCAATCAAAATATTCACCTTCTAAATATGGCAGATCTTCTCTTAAATCTAAACTTATCTTAATATCTTGGAAATATGAACTAATTTTTACTATACTAATTGTTTCTTCTATCAATTTTTTAATTGATATTTGATTTTCAAAGGCTCCAAGCTTTTCTCTTTCTCTTCTTTTTGCAGCAATAGTACAATATCTTGTAATCTGTTCTAAAAGAGTGTCAACAATTTGTAGTTCTTTCATCCAGCTTTCTAGCATTTCACTATCTGGCATTTTAGCACGATAATTTGACATTTTCATATTCAACAGATCAATTCTACCAACAACAGCAGAAAGTGGATTAATAATATCCTCTAACAATTCATCAACAATATGTCCCATTAAAATAAATCTATATTGTTCCCAATGTAGCTTATTTCTTTCTTCAATATCTTCTTT
>CAYMRT010000267.1:0-2179 GCA_964392885.1 uncultured Desulfobacterales bacterium
AAAGTATGCGGCCTTATTATTGAACCTCTTTTAATGGGTGCAGGAGGCATGATCTCCTATCCAAGTGAATACCTAAAAAAGGCAAGGGATTTATGTGATAAGCTTAATATTCATCTTATTTTTGATGAAGTAGCAACAGGATTTGGCAGAACTGGGCATATGTTTGCACTAGATCATGCTGGAGTATGCCCTGATCTCCTATGTCTTTCAAAGGGAATAACTGGAGGTACCCTTCCACTTGCGGTAACTGTTACATCTAAAAAGATATTTGATGCCTTTTACGCAGATTACAATGAGGGTAAAACTTTTTTCCATGGCCATACCTTTACTGCAAATCCTATTTGCACTGCCTCTGCCCTTGGAAGCATTGAGATATTTGAAAAGGAGAAAAGAATGGAAAAGCTACCTGAGGTGGTTAATTATCTACAAGCAAGGAAAAAAGAACTGCTTAACTTAGAAATTGTAGGAGATGCTAGAGGAATTGGTACGGTAGCTGCCTTTGAAATTGTAAAGGACAAAAAAAGCAGAACACCATTTGACTCTAATTTAAGGATTGGATGGCAAATATATTTAAATGGCCTTAAAAAAGGTGTTATATTACGGCCTCTTTCAGATGTAATTTATCTTTTTTTGCCACTTTGCATCAGCAAAGATCAGATAGATGAAATCTTGGAAAAAACAGCAGAAAGTATAAAAGAAGTTGCCAATTCGTTGAGCTAAAAATGGAAAAGACAATTTTATTTGAAGAAATAAAAGAGCTTTCGCTTTTTGAAATTACTCAAAAGGCCCTTCAAACTAAGCTAGATCACAGGGGACTTAAAATGGGGCTCTGCACTATCTCAAATGCCAGATGTGGGGGCTGTAGCGAAAATTGTTTATTTTGTGCCCAATCATCAGTCTCAAATGCAAAAATAAGCACCTATGGTCTTAAAACAACTGATGAACTCTTAAAGGAGGCAGAAGAAGCAAAAAAATCAGGAGCCCAAAGATTTAGCATCGTCATTAGTGGTAAAGGCCCTTCTATGGCACTAACGGAAAAAATTGCAGAAATTATTTATGTTATAAAAAACAAAGTAGAAATAAATCTTTGCGCTTCCCTTGGCATAATAGATAAAAATAGACTTCTTATTTTAAAACAGGCCGGTTTAAAAAGATATCATCACAACATAGAAACTTCAGAAGAGTATTTTTCTAAAGTATGCACCACACATAGCTTTAACGAGAGGATACAAACTATAAAAAATGCTAAAAAGGTTGGTCTAGAAGTCTGTTCTGGCGGGATAATAGGGCTTGGGGAAGATGAATATCAACGTTATAAAATGGCACTAACATTAAATAAGCTAGGAGTTGAGTCATGCCCTATAAACATACTTGTTCCGATAAAAGGGACCCCGCTTGAAAATGCAAAAATGCTTACAATCGAAGAAATATTAAGGGCAGTTGCAATTTTTAGGCTTCTTTTGCCTAAAAGTGCAATTAGAATAGCTGGGGGTAGAGAAAAAGTATTAGGAGACTTTCAAGCATTACCTTTTCTTTCTGGAGCCGACGCAATGCTAATTGGAGGCTATCTCACAACTAATGGCAGACCTCCTGAAATGGACCTTGAAATGAGCCAAAAGATACAAGAGCTATGGACGAGCGCCCTACCCCAATAAATTGCTTCTTTGCCTTTTTTAGGCTTGGGCTGACTGCCTTTGGTGGCCCTGCAATGGTAAAATATATAAAGGAGCTTGTATGCAACAAAAATAAATGGGTGAGAAGTGAAGAGTTTGATCATGGAGTTGCACTTGTACAAACTATTCCAGGAGCTACAGCGATGCAGGCTGCAGCATATGCAGGGTTAAAGGCAGGAGGAGGCCTTTGTGCTTTAACAGCTTATACTGGATTTTCTCTTCCTGCATTCTTTTTGATCTTAGCATTAACAATTGCCTATAAATATGCCCTTGACATTTCTTATGTAGCAGCATGTTTCAGCGGTTTAAAGGTGGTTGTAGTCGCAATAGTTGCTAATGCTACCGTTTCATTTGGCAAAAAGCTTGTAAAATCTTGGCAAGATATTGCTCTTGTATCGTTTTCTGCCTTTTTTCTTTACAATAAACAAAATCCAGTATTCATCATACTAGCATGTGGAGCCTTAGGGCTTTTTCTTTATCCCAATATAGTAGCACCTTACTTAACC
>CAYMRT010000268.1:0-7930 GCA_964392885.1 uncultured Desulfobacterales bacterium
AAAAACCTCCTGGCAAATTTAAAAAATGATAGTCTGTAATTTTTACTGAACCATCAATAATGTCACTTAAATGGACTATATCTACCTGGTCTGCCCCAGCTATCTTACAAGCATGTGCCATCTCCATTTCACAGTTTGTTCCATATCCTGTGGTTACAATTGCCTTTACCTTACTTGCCATCTCATAACACCCCATGCACCAAATAATTTTTCTATCCAAGGATACTTCAATGAAAAGCAGCGGGCAAGTTGCAAAGGTTTAAAATTGCACCTATAATCTCCTAATCACTTTTGACAGAAGTGGTAGATTTTTTAAGGGAGCTAGATTGTGCGGATAATGATTGTAGGAGCTGGCCAAGTAGGCCAGTACCTGTGTGAAAAGTTTTCATCTGAAGGCCAAGAAATAATCCTAGTTGATAAAGATCCAGAAATCCTGGCTAGCCTTGAAAAGGAACTTAACATCCTCACCTACCAAGGCAGTGGTGCATCTGCTAAGGTCCTTGCAGAGGCAGGAATTGCCAAAACTGATCTTTTTATTGCCGTTACAGACAGTGATGAGGTGAATTTGGTTGCCTGTTTTATGTCTAGGCACTACAAGGTAAAAACAAAGATTGCAAGGGTTAGAAATGAAGAACTCTTGCTTCCAGACTCTCTCCAAAATCAGGATATATTTGGAATCGATCTTATAATTAGCCCAAATTGGGCAATGGCAGAAGAAATTGTAAAACTAATAAAGATTCCAAATGCCTTTGACACGGCAGATTTCGCCAAAGGGCAAGTACTATTGCTAGGATATACCATTGGAGATGAGCATCCTTTTATTGGAAAGAGCCTTAATGAAATAGGCGCACAATCTGAAGGGGCAAAATATGTTATTGTTGCCATTATAAGAAATGGAGAAACCATTATTCCAAGAGGACACGATGAGATAAAAAAAGGAGACAAAATCTACCTTGTAATATTAAAAGACGACATCTCAAAGGTAGAAAGATTGTTTGGCTTTTCGAGTAAGCTACCTTCTAGCCTCTTTATAATAGGAGGTGGAGATATTGGCTATATGGTGGCAAGGCAACTTGAAGACCTGAGCATTGACATCAAAATAGTCGAAGCTGATAAGGAGCGCTGCGAGTTTCTATCAGAAAACTTGTCAAAGGCAATGGTATTAAACATGGACGGGCTAGATGCCCAATCTCTCCTTGAAGAAGGGATAGACGCAGCAGATATTATTATTGCTGTGACAGATTCAGATACTACAAATATTCTTTCTGCACTTATGGCAAAACATCATGGTGCCAAAAGATCGATTGTTAAAATAAGCCGTCATGACTTTTTGCCAGTAGTCAGTAAAATAGGAATAGATGTCACCTTAAGTCCTCGACAGGTGGCTGCAGATATGATCATTCACTACATTAGACAAGGCGATATCGTATCTGTTGCCACAATTCTTGATACAGATGCAGAAGTGATGGAAATTACTGTACCAGACAACAAAAAATTTAAAAATATGGCACTTAAGGATCTAAAGCTTCCTAAGCGCTCAATAATAGGTGCTATAGTAAGAGATGATAGGGCTTTTATCCCATCTGGCGAAAGCACAATAATGCCTGGAGACAACCTTGTAATCTTCTACACCCAAGATGCAGCCAAAAAAGTGGAGAGCTTTTTTAAACCCTCTGAATAAGTCTAGTAAAAACATCTAATCATGAGAATAGGCGGCGTATTAAACATACTTGGCAAACTTTTGATAGTTCTCTCTATAATGCTTCTAACCCCTGTACCATTTTCTATTTATCACAATGATGGGCTGCTTTATACATATGTTGAATGTGCATTTATAAGCCTTTTTTTTGGGCTTGTCCTTATACTAATCTTTTTGCCAGAAAAAGATCTTACTTTTAAGGATGGCTTTGCAGTTGTAGCCTTTGGCTGGATATTCTCTGCCCTTTTGGGAGCAATGCCATATTACCTCTCAGGAAGCATACCATCTTTTGTTGATGCCTATTTTGAATCAATGTCAGGTTTTACAACAACTGGTTCAACCATTCTGTCAAACATTGAAATACTCCCTAAAAGCCTTCTGTTCTGGCGCACAATGACACACTGGCTAGGAGGCATGGGAATAATTGTTCTAACTCTTGCAATCTTACCACTTTTGGGAGTGGGAGGGATGCAACTTTTTCAGGCAGAAGTACCAGGACCTACAAAAGACAGACTCACCCCCAGAATTCAAGATACAGCAAGAATTTTATGGTCTGTGTATTTGCTGATGACAATAATAGAAACAATACTTCTAATGGTTGGAGGTGTAGATTTTTTTAATGCCATAACCCACTCTTTTGCAACAATGGCCACAGGTGGCTTTTCTAATTTCAATGCCTCAATTGCCCATTATGAATCTACATACCTTCAAACAGTGATAATTGTGTTTATGTTTTTGGCAGGCGCTAATTTTGCCCTTCACTACAAGGCACTTACAGGAGACATTAAGTCTTACTGGGGGAATGAAGAGTTTCGGTTTTACTGTTACACATTAGCAAGTGCGATCCTTCTCATCTTTGTCGCAAATAAGGCATATGACATATATGATGATATTGGAACCAATCTGAGAGATACCGCCTTCCAAGCAGTGTCTATTATGACAACTACCGGTTTTGGAACTGCAGATTTTGACAAGTGGCCTTCTTTTTGTCAATTTCTCCTTGTAACCTTGATGTTTGTTGGCGGATGTGCCGGTTCAACAGGTGGCGGAATAAAAGTAGTGCGTTTCCTGTTATTTTTTAAGTATGCAAAATCACAGCTTAACCGACTTGTTCATCCTAGACAGATAGAGACTATTAAGCTTGGCAATATAAAGGTTTCACAAGATGTGATGATTGCCATATTAAGCTTTTTTGCAATTTATGTAGTGGTATTTATTGGGGCAAGTCTAATTGTAACAGCACTTGGAGTAGATATAATCACAGGTCCTACGGCAGTTATCGCTACCCTTAATAATATTGGTCCAGGTCTCCATCTTGTTGGCCCTACTCAAAATTATGGCCATCTGCCGCAAGCTGCAAAGGCTGTTTTAATCTTTTGCATGCTTGCAGGTCGTTTAGAACTTTATACAATTGCAATACTTTTTACCCCTACCTTTTGGAAAATGACAAGGGCACCCAAAATCAGATTTATTTCTAAAAAATGAAGCCAATAATCCTTAGGGGTGCAAGGCATCATAACCTAAAAGGCCTTGACTTAAACATAGAAAAAAATTCTATCACCTGTATCTGCGGCCCATCTGGTGCTGGAAAGTCAACCCTTGTATTTGACGTCATTTATGCTGAGGCTCAAAGGCGGTATGTAGAAACCTTCTCTCCGTATGCCAGACAGTTTTTGGAAAGGCTGCCAAGACCTGATCTGGATGAGATAAGAAACCTTCAAGCGGCTATTGCCATAACCCAGCAAAATCCAGTAAAAAATTCCCGTTCAACAGTGGCAACACTTGCTGAAATCACCCATTCGGCAAGAATGCTTTTTTACAAAAATGCCAACCCTTGGTGCCCAAAGTGCAAACAGCCCCTTATAAAATCATCCATTGAGCATGTAGTGAATGCATTTAATCAAAAGGCCAAACAAGGCATTAAAAAGGCATGGATAGCCTTTGAAATATCAGACACAGAACT
Source organism: uncultured Desulfobacterales bacterium (assembly GCA_964392885.1). Lineage (GTDB taxonomy): Bacteria > Desulfobacterota > Dissulfuribacteria > Dissulfuribacterales > QOAL01 > JAADCZ01. The sequence goes on from CAYMRT010000268.1 coordinate 3,663, forward strand.
TACAGGTTTTTTGGAACAAGGATTTCAAAGACTTCTGATAAATCACAAAGAAGTTGAGATACCGATGGCTTCGGGCTTACTTACTGGGTTAAATTATAAGCCCTACCTTGTAATAGAAAGATTCTCATTAAAGAATTTTAGAAAACAAAGGCTAGACGAAGCACTTAAAATAGGTCTAGATCTTTCATCAAAAGACCTTGCAATCTTTTTTGAAGACAAATCAAAGGAAATCTTTTACAGAGACTTTACATGCCCCAAATGCAATTATAAACCAAAAAAAGCCACTCCTCTTCTCTTTTCATTTAACAGCCCGGAAGGTGCATGTGCTAACTGCAGTGGATTTGGAAGGGTGATAGACATTGATTGGGATTTAGTCATCCCCAATAAAGAACTATCACTTTATCAAGGAGCAATAAGACCACTTGAAAACTGGGACAGTGAAAAAGATTTTCTTTTCAAATTTTGTAAAAAAGAAGGAATTGATATAAAGAAGCCGTGGAAAGAACTTGATAGTGAAGAAAGAGAGATAATTCTCTTTGGAAAAGATGAATGGTATGGCATTAAAGAGATCTTTGATTGGTTACACACCAAAAGATACAAGGCTCATGTGCGAATACTTCTTTCTCGTTATAGATGTTACAACATCTGCCCTAAATGCAAGGGACAAAGGTTTAATAAAGAGGCACTGTCTTATAGGCTATCTGGCCTTTCAATTGCCGATTTTTACAAAAAAACTGTGGATGATGCCCTTTTTTGGGTGTCAGAACTCCTTAATCAAAACTCTTTTGACAAGGCAACGGTAAGCATTCTTGAAGACCTCTACTATAGGCTTGAAACTATAAATAAGGCTGGTCTTGGTTATCTGCATCTTGAGCGTTTATCAAGAAGCCTTTCAGGTGGTGAACTTTCAAGGCTCTGCTTGTCAAAGGGTGTTGCAACAAGCCTTACTGAAACACTTTACTGTTTAGAAGAGCCATCAAATGGCCTTCATCCTCAAGATATTGACAGGGTTTCAAGCGTAATAAGAGGCCTTAAAAAAGGCCATAACACTGTAATTATGGTGGAAAACGACCTTTTTTTAAAAAAGGCGGCCAACAAAATCTTGGCGCTTGGGCCTGGTTCTGGAAAAGATGGAGGCCAAATTGTGCCAGAAAATACTCAGTACGAGGAAACTAATTTTAAAAATCTTTTAAAAGACAGACAAATAAAGCCCTCTAAATTTTTATGTATAAGAGGTGCTTCTGAAAACAATCTAAAAAAAATTAACTGTTCTTTCCCTATAGGCAACATAACTTGCGTTTGCGGTGTGTCAGGCTCAGGCAAATCAACGCTTATAGAAGACACCCTTTATCATGCCATTTTACGGTTAAAGGGGCTTCCTTCCAAAAAACCTGGTATTTACAAAGAACTTAATGGTTATGAATCTTTCTCTGAAATTAAGTTTATTTCACAAGAGCCTATTACAAAAACTCCAAGGGCCTGCCCTGGAACATATTTAAAGCTCCTTCATTTTATCAGAAAAATTTTTGCTCAAACTGAACACGCAAAGGCTTTAGGGATCAGTGCAGGATTCTTTTCTTTAAATACTGATGGTGGCCGTTGTCCGCAATGCAAAGGACAAGGCTATGAAATGATTGAAATGCAATTTCTTCCTGATCTTATGCTGGAATGCGAACTTTGCAATGGCAAAAGATTTAGCAGTAAGGCCTTAGAGATCGAACATTGTGGAAAGAACATCCACGATATTTTACAAATGACCTTAAAGGAAGCATATGACTTTTTTAACGATAATACTCAAATAGTAAGGATACTTGATCCTGCCATTAATCTAGGCCTAAGCCACCTTCTTATTGGTCAACCTTTAAATACACTCTCAGCAGGCGAAGCCCAGAGGTTAAAAATTGCCAAGGCCTTGGCTGAAAAAAACACATCTAATTGCCTTTATATAATGGATGAACCTACAAAAGGACTACATCAAAAAGAAATAAAACAGCTTTTAAAACAACTAGCTAGTCTAAAAGAAAAAGGAAACACTGTAATAATGGTAGAACACGACCTGGAAGCCATTTTATCAAGCGACTGGGTAATTGAATTGGGACCAGAAGGTGGAGAAAAAGGTGGATATGTTGTGTTTGAAGGCACACCTTTTGGACTTAAAAATGCAGATACCCCTACAGGCACCTTTGTCAGAAGGGTTATTCAACACGAAAAAAAACCTATCTATCTAAAAAGGAGAAATGACACTCATCTAAAACAAGCCACTCAAGATAAATTCATAGAAATAAAAGGTGCTAGACATCACAACTTAAAAGACATAAACGTAAAAATTCCCAAAAAAAAGTTAGTAGTAATAACTGGCGTCTCTGGATCAGGCAAATCATCTCTTGCCTTTGACCTCATTTATAAGGAGTCTCAAAGGCGCTATTTGGAAAGCCTTCCATCATATTTAAAGCAGTTTGTAAAGTTGTTTGAAAGATACGATGCAGATTCCATTACAGGCCTTAGCCCTTCTGTTGCAATTGAACAGAAAAATAGCAAGGGCAGCCCAATGTCAACGGTTGCAACCATGTGTGAAGTTGCTCACTATTTAAGACTCCTTTATACCCACTGCTCTACTGCTTTTTGCCCAGATTGTAATTCCAAAATGGAAAAAACCGAAGAAAAAGAAATTATAAAAAGTGTCAAAGCTCTTATTGATAATCAAAAAATTTATTTTCTTGTTCCTCGTATAAAACACAGAAAAGGTTGGCACCAAGAAGAAATAAAAAAAGGGTTCTCCTTAGGTGCATCTTTAGTAAGAGTGGATGGAAAGGTGTATTCAAATGGGCAGGATGTCCCACTTTCTAGATTCAAAGAGCATGATATAGACTGGCTTTTTAAGCCGAACGCAAGAAATGAACTTGATTTAACAAGCCATATCAAAAAAATGCTCCAATACGGTCAAGGAACAATTGGTTTGTTAAAAGAAAATGGCAAGGAGCGCTATTTAAGCATTAATTCTTTTTGTAAAAAATGTAAGATTTCACTTAAAGATCCTGACCCTTCTATATTTTCTTTCAATACCAAACTAGGAAGATGCCCTAGTTGCAATGGCCTTGGAAAAGATGAAAGTGGGTTTTTGTGTCATAGTTGCAAAGGAAGCAGGCTTAATAAGAACGCCTCTTTTTGGAAAGTTGAAGGGTTTTCAATTGAAGATTTATTAAGTTTAGAAATAAGTGATGCTTTGGTTACATTAAAAAAATGGCTTAGAAAGGATTTAATCTTTTTAAACAAAAAGGAGGTAGCAAGATTTTTACTCTCTGAAATCATACCTCGACTGGAGGTAATGGAAGAATTAGGTCTTGGCTATCTTTGTCTTAACAGAGCAGGTGACAGCCTTTCTGGAGGAGAAGCACAGAGAATAAGACTTTCTACGCTTATTTTTTCAAATCTAACCGGACTTACAATTGTGCTTGACGAGCCAACAATCGGACTTCATCCAAAGGATAATAAACGGCTTATAAAGGTTTTAAAGAGACTTAGAGACCTTGGAAACAATATAATTGTAGTAGAACACGATGAAGATACCATCAAAGAGGCAGATTATATTATAGATTTAGGGCCATGTGGAGGTGAAAAAGGTGGAAAGGTTGTATTCAAAGGGACTTTTGACAAACTCTTAAAAGATAGTCATTCAATAACTGGAGCGGCCTTAAAAAAACAGAGAGTTTTGACTTCTTCATCCAAAAGGATTTCAAAAGAAACAAAATGGTTGGAAATAAAGGGAGCAAATAAGTATAACCTTAAACACATTGATGTAAAAATCCCCTTAAATGCACTCACCTTTATTATTGGCGTGTCAGGCTCTGGCAAAACTACACTCTTAAATGAGATAATTCTTAAGGCTGCCTTAAAAAAGGAGGCATCTTTTAGTGCATCAAAGGGTTTTGAAAATGTAAAAGGGGTACTAAAAATAGATCACAGCCCAATTGGAAGAACTCCAAGATCCTGCCCTGCCACTTTTGTAGGTCTTTTTTCAGAAATAAGGTCACTTTTTGCAAGGCTCCCTATAGCAAGAATAAAAGGCATGTCTGCATCTCACTTTTCATTTAATACCAAAGAAGGCATGTGCCCATTTTGTAAAGGGCAAGGAGTTATAAGGCAAAAATTAGGGCTTTTGCCTGATGTATTGATTGAATGTGAAGAATGTCAAGGCAAAAGGTTTAATGAAAAATCCCTTGAAGCAAAATGGAAGGGGCTTGACATAAGCCAAATTCTAAAACTTACCA